>NZ_JBMDXJ010000345.1:0-6287 GCF_048594945.1 Pseudactinotalea sp.
GGCACCGGCACTCAACGCCCAGTCACCCGCCGACTCGGAGTCTGCGCAGGTGGCGCAGCTGCTGCAGGAGTTCCCGGACGCCGACCAGGCCTCGGTGCTCGTGGTCGTCACTCGCGAGGACTCCGGCACCCTCACCGAGGCCGATCGTGCCGCGCTCGAGGGGCTGCTGCCGGTCCTCGAGCAGCAGGCGAGCGCGGACCCCTCCGGTCCGATGGTGAGCGAGGACGACGCCGCCGCCGTGCTGATCACACCGATCACGGTCGGCGCGAGCAACACCGAGACGGCAGAGACGCGCTGGAGAAGGTGTTCACGCTCTCCCGCAGCACGAAGCTGTTCACCTGGTTCTTCTGGGCCTACAACGCCGGCGTGGTGCTCACCTCGGCGATGCTGATCTGGCACGGGACCCTCACCGTGCTGGGCGAGGAGTCCACCACGATGATCGCCGGCATCGCGGGTCTCGGGCACAGGCTGCTGACGGCGGGGATGATCTTGCTGTTCCTCACGCTGCGGCGGGCGATCGTCTCGCCCGAGCCAGCCACGGATCAGGCCCCCGCGACCGCGGGGGCCTGATCCCGCCGTCAGGCCTTCCCTCGACGGGCGGCCTTGACCAGGCCGTTGCCGATCTCCCAGACCGTGATCGCGATGATCGCGACCGCGGCGATGACATCGCCGCGGTCGGTCGCGCCGGTCCACCCCAGGTGCGTGATCAGCTCCGGGTTGAGCACGCGGTGCTGCAGCAGCAGCGGAACCACCACGGCCGCGAACGCCACCGCGATCACGGCGTTGACCGCGGCCACCGGCCAGGTCCAGCCGGCGCGGTAGAGCCACACCGCGTGCAGGGCCTCGGCGGCGAGCAGCACGAGCACGATCGTCAGCCATGGGCTCCACAGATCAGGGCTGAACACCGGGATCCGGCCCTCAGCACCGATGAACGGCGAGCCGATGTGCTGCCAGACCAGCAGCGCTGCCGCGAGCGTGAGCGCCACCAGCGAGGCGATCATGTCGGTCCGGCGGGAGCTGGACTCGGCGCTCGCGGGCAACATGTCCGGGTTCCAGGTCTCACTGAGTGTGGGTGCGACGCGTTCGGCGACCGCAAAGAACAGCGTGACCCAGAAGACGCAGTGCAGTGCCACGGTGAGGGCCGACCCGAGACCACTGGCGATCACCTCGCCCACGGCGGCTCCGCTGCTTGCGGTGCCCAGCGTGGAGATGATGCCCACGACCGGCGCCGCGGAGCACACCGCGATCAGCGTCACCCGCAGCCAGGTGTAGAAGACCCGCGGGCCGATCAGGTGCATCGGCCGCTGCCGGTACTCGGCGCTCAGCCGCAGGGGGTCGCCGAGGTCGGTCAGCGCCTGCCGCTCCGCGGATGCGTGGTCGAGGTCGCTGTCCTTGAGGGCAGCGACGGTGTCGTCGATCCGCTCCCGCAGCTCCAGGGCAAGGTCGTCGCGCTCCTTGCTGTCCTGGACGAACCGGGTGGCGGCGTGCACGTAGCGTTCGGTGAGGGTACTCATGTGAGGTCCTTCGTCAGGGTGCGCAGGCTCGCATCGAGCCGGCGCCAGTCGGTCATCAGGTCGTCGGCGAGGCGGGCGCCGTCCTCGCTCGTGCGGTAGAACTTGCGCGGCCGCGCCTCCTCGGTGTTCCACTCGCTGGTCAGCAGGCCCTGTTTCTCCAGGCGGCGCAGCAGCGGGTAGAGGGTGTTGGCGTCGACGGCGATGCCCTGGTCGGTGAGCGACTCCAGGAGCGCATAGCCATAGCCGGGCTCTCGGAGCACCACCAGAGCGGCGAGCACCACGGTGCCGCGCCGAAGTTCCTGCAGGTGGCCCGCGATGATGTCGGGATCGGTAGTCACGAGTAGCACGATAGTGTGTGGCGCACAGTAATGCAACACGAACATCTTTGTATCGTGACCGCTCCGCGATACACCCTTGACCTGACTGACCGACCTGTGGGTAGGTAGCCGTTGTGCGCCTGCATGTTCTCGGTCCCCTTCGCGTCGCGACGGCTGACGACGTATGGGAGCCGGTCGGGTCGCTCCAGCGCAGGCTGCTGGGCCTGCTGGTCGTCGCGGGCGCCCGCCCGGTCGCGGCCGACCTCTTGATGGATGCGCTCTGGGGTTCGGCCCCGGACGACCGGCGTGTCGGCCGTCTCCAGGTGCACGTCCACCGACTGCGCAGGCTGCTGGGCGACCCCGAACGGATCACCCACGGCCCGCTGGGCTACACGCTCGAGGTGGCCGCCGAGGAGGTGGACGCGCGCTCCTTCGAGGTGCGGGTCGAACGCGCGCTGGCCGGTGATGTGGTACGCAAGTCGATCCGGGGGCTCGAGGATGCGCTCGCGCTGTGGTCCGGTGACGCGTACGCCGGGATCACCGACCCCCTGATCGAGACCGAGGCACGGCGCCTCGCCGATCTCCGACTCGACGCGATCGAGGCACTCGCGACCAAGCATCTGGCGGCCGGGGACCCCGACGTGGCCGCCGACCTGGTGAGGGAACCGCTGGACCAGCACCCGTGGCGCGAGGGGTTCGCCGTCACCCGGATGGCTGCGTTGGCGCGCCTGGGGCGGCAACAGGAGGCCTTGCACGTCTACCGGTCGGTGCGCGCTGCCTTGGTCGACGAGCTGGGGATCGAACCGGGACCGGCGCTGCAGGAGGCCCAGGCCGCGATCCTCGCCGGCGAGCAGGTCGCCGTCAGTGCGCCTGCGGCGGTCCCGATCCCCTCGCAGCTCCCGCTGGCGCCGCCGGTGTTCACCGGCCGTGACGCCGAGCTCAGGCGGCTCGATCGTGCGCTCGGAGGCGGGGCAGCCGCGGGTCGTGCCCGGCTGGCTGTGGTCAGCGGCACGGCCGGCGTGGGCAAGTCGGCGCTCGCTCTGACCTGGGCGCGAGCGCACGCGCACGAGTTCCCCGACGGCGTGGTGCATCTCGACCTGCGCGGCTGGAGCGCCGACCGCCCCGTCCCGCCCGATGCTGCGCTCAGCCGCATCCTGCGGAGCTTCGGCGTGCCAACTCCCACCGGGGATGTGCACGAGCAGGCGGCCACGTTGCGAAGCCTCCTGCGTGATCGATCGGTGCTGTTCGTCCTCGACAACGTCGCGAGCGTCGACCAGGCGCGCCCGTTGCTCCCGAGCGCGCCAGGTTGCGCGGTCCTCCTCACGAGCCGTGACCGCCTCCCCGGACTCGTCTCGCACGAGGGTGCGGAACCGATCGCGCTCGAGCCCTTCGACGACCAGCAGGCCCAGCAGCTGTTGTCCCAGGTGCTGGGCTCCGAGCTCGGCAACGACCCGGACGCGGTTGCCCGGCTCGCGCGCCGCTGCGCGCACCTGCCGCTGGCGCTGTGCGTGGCCGCCGAGTACGTGCGCTCGCGCCCGGTGCTCGGCCTCGATGGCCTGCTCGCGGAGCTGACCGACGAGGGTGCCCGCCTGGACGTGCTGGACGGGGACGCCGATGGCGGTGTGCGCAGCGTCTTCGGCCGCAGCTACGACCGGCTCGAGCCGGGTGCGGCCTTCGCGTTCCGGATGCTGGGCCTGCTCCCGATCGCCGATCTGGACCTCCCGGCGCTGGCGGCGATGATGGGTGTCGAACTGCGGGAGGCACGCTCTGCCGTGGCCGCTCTGATGCGGGCCCACCTGGTCGACGAGCGAGTCGGTCGCGCAGGCTCGCCCCGCTACGGCACTCATGATCTGTTGGCAGCGTTCGCCGGCGAGCTGGCCGAGAAGATCGACGGCGGGACCGGTCAGGCAGCGGTGGACCGGCTCTTCGATCACTACGCGACCGGCGCGGTGCGGGCGGCCGCCATGCTGGACCCGGCGGTGTCGGAGGCGGAACCGGGCAGCGACGCCAACCGTGTCGAGCTGGCTGCATCGGGAGGCGTGCCAGGACCGGACCTGCCTGACACCGAGACCGCATCGACCTGGCTTGCGACCGAGCTCGGATCGCTCGTGGCGGCGGCAGCGGCAGCGAGCCACGCGGTCGACGAGCGACTCTGCGCGTGCGCCGGCGTCATGCACGCGCACCTGTACGGAGCCGGAACCGGGGGGAGGCGGCTCGGCCAGGCACTGCAGCGGATCGCGATCGAGGCGGCGAAGCGTCGTGGCGATGCTCGGGAGCTTTCCGAGCGCTACAACAGCATCTCGGTCTACGAGGCTGACCTCTGGCAGCTGGACAGTGCGCGCGAGCACATGGCGGCCGCCGTCGAGGTGATGGGGGATGGCGCGACCGAGCACGTCCGTGGCCGCTCGCTGCACAACCAGGCCATCCTGCTCATCTGGGAGTCCCGGTATCACGAGGCGCTGGCGATGTGCCGGCGGTCGCTGCGTCACTACCGGCGAGGAGCCGCGGCTCTCGACTCGACGAACACGCCTGCCCAGTCCGGTGCCCTCTCGGGATCGGGACAGGCAGTTGCTGCTCGCGCCATCGCGAATGCGCTCAACCTGCAAGGGTCGATCCAGCTGGACCTCGGCTCGTTCGAGGAGGCCGAGGTGCTGCTCGCGGAAGCAGGCGACCTGGCGAAGGCCCTGGAGGATCCGATCGTCACTGCCGTGGTGACCTACAACTGCGGTGAGCTCGCGCTGCGGTCCGGTCGGCTCGACGAAGCGCTCAGCCGGGCGGAGGAGATGGTCGCCTTCGTGACGAGTGAGGGCCTGGGCGCCTTCGAGGGGCAGGCGTGGAACCTGCTGGGGGTTGCTCGGACCGCCGACGGCCGGCCTCAGGTCGCCATCCCCATGCACCGCCGCGCGCTGCGGGCAGCCCGCGTTCTCGGTGACCAGTACCTGGAGGCAGAGTCGATGGTCAGGCTCGCCGAGGCGTACGCGGCGGCCGGAGACCCTCACGCAGCCCTGGCCGCCTTCCGCGAGGCAATCTCGCTCGCCGACAACCCTGCTGGTGTCGCCGAGCACGTGCGGGCTCTCACCGGTCTCGCGCGAACCTACGTCGATACCGGGATTCCCTCGGCTGCGCGATCCTGCCTCGAGGAAGCTGTGCGGCTGTGCGCGCCCAACGACCTGGACGCCGAGCCGATCCAGCGGGCGCTCGCGGACCTGCGGTGACGTGTGAGGTCGCCGAACCCTGACAGGATTGACCCCGACCGCCACGAACGACCCGAGCACTGGAGCCGGAATGCACCGTCATGAGCCCATCGACGCACGCCGCGTCGCACGTCACCTCGCCGAGCGGATCGCGCCTGCCGCGACGAGAGTGGTGGTGCCGTTGGCGGTCGAGGTGTGGGAGCCGCTCGCGGACTCGGGGGTGCCCGGGCAGTCCGAGCCGGTACCGCTGGCCGAGGGCCTCGCGGCGACCTACCAGCCGTTCGAGGTGGGCAGCAGCTGGGGACCGCCGTGGGGCACCACGTGGTTCCACCTGACCGGCACGGTCGCGCCGGAGGATCGCAGCGACGACCTGGAGGCCGTGGTCGAGCTCGGCTGGTCCGACGGCTCGCCGGGCTTCCAGTGCGAGGGCACCGTCTACCGAGCGGACGGCTCGATCGTCAAGGGCATCCACCCCCGCAACACCTGGATTCCGGTCGAGCTCGATGACCAGGGTCGCTTCGAGGTCTACCTCGAGGCCGCGTCGAACCCGGTGGTGAGCTCGTGGTCTGCCACCGAGCGCGGCGACATCCTCACCAGTGACCACGACCGCCAGTACGAGCTCGCCCGCGCCGACATCGTGCGCGTGCACCGCGAGGTGCGTGAGCTCGTCGCCGACGTGCACACCCTCGACGGCCTCGCCACCGTGCTGCCGGAGGACTCTCACCGGCGCGCCGAGCTCCGGGTCGCGCTCGACCGGGCGATGGACACACTCGACCTGCAGGACGTCCCTGCGACCGCCGCGGCGGCGCGCGAACAGCTGCGCGAGGTGATGAGCCGGCCCGCCGAGGGCAGCGCCCACCGTGCGGTCGCCGTGGGTCACGCGCACATCGACTCCGCCTGGCTGTGGCCGGTGCGCGAGACGCGCCGCAAGGTGGCTCGCACCATCGCCAACGTCCTCCGCCTCGCCGACGACGGCCAGCCGATCGTGTTTGCCTTCCCCGCCGCCCAGCACTCCGCGTGGCTGCAGCAGGACCACCCCGACCTGTTCGCCCGGCTGCAGGAGGCCGTGAAGGCGGGTCACGTGGTGCCCGTGGGCGGCATGTGGGTGGAGTCCGACGCCAACCTGCCCGGCGGCGAGGCGATGGTCCGCCAGCTCGTGGAGGGTGCCGCGTTCTTCGAGGAGGCGTACGGGTACCGGTGCGAGGAGGTGTGGCTGCCGGACTCCTTCGGCTACTCCGGCGCGCTGCCGCAGCTCGCCAAGC
>NZ_JBMDXJ010000346.1:0-2932 GCF_048594945.1 Pseudactinotalea sp.
ACTTGTCCGAGCGGCCCTTTCTCGTGGAAGCGGGTGCCCGGAATCGGGAGGAGGAGCGCCCACCGAGGAACGAGGTCGTCGCGACGACGGCTCCCGTCACCCGTACCCGACTCAGTGCTGCTCGGCGAGCTCCGGCTCCGCCGGCTGGCTGTGGCGCTCGCGCAGCAACGCACCGAGCCCTGCGTCCACGTTCGCCCAGTACTGGAAGAACCGCTCGCGCACGTCGTCGCGGGTGATCGCGGCTGCCTGTCCGATCAGCGTCTCGTGGAACCGGCCGCGCTCGCCGTCGTCGAACACCTCGCGGTAGAGGGTGCCGGCCTGCCCGAAGTCGTCGTCCTCGGAGTGGAGCGTGGCCGCGGCACGCACGAGATCGCCGTCGGACTCCCACGAGCCGGACCCGGCAGCGGCCGGGTCCGCGACCGGTCCCCCGACCGAGTTCGGGGCGTACACCGGAGCCGAGGCGGGCTTGAACGAGTGCCGCGCAGCGCCGTCCTGGGTGTAGTCGGCGACCGGGGCGAGGGGGCGGTTCACGGGCAGGTCGTTGTAGTTGGTGCCGACCCGGTAACGGTGCGCATCCGGGTAGGAGAACGCCCGCGCCATCAGCATCTTGTCCGGGCTGAGGTCGATCCCCGGCACCGTGTTCGCCGGGCTGAACGCCGCCTGCTCGACCTGGGCGAAGAAGTTCTCCGGGTTCTGCTCGAGCGTGAGCACGCCGACGTCGATCAGCGGGTAGTCGGCGTGCGGCCACACCTTGGTGAGGTCGAACGGGTTGAACCGGTAGCTCTTGGCGTCCTCGTAGGGCATCACCTGCACCTTGAGGTCCCACTGCGGCAGATCGCCACGCTCGATCGCATCGTGCAGGTCGCGGCGGTGCAGATCGGCGTCGGATCCCGCAAGCTGTTCCGCCTGCTCGGGCGTCAGTGCGTGCACGCCCTGGCGGGACTGGAAGTGGTACTTCACCCAGAACCGCTCGCCCTCGGCGTTGATCCACTGGTAGGTGTGCGAGCCGTACCCCTGCATCTGCCGCCACGAGCGCGGCAGCCCCCGGTCACCCATCAGCCACGTGACCTGGTGGGCGGACTCCGGGCTCAGCGTCCAGAAGTCCCACTGCATGTCGGAGTCGCGCAGACCAGAGCCCGGCAACCGCTTCTGGGACCGGATGAAGTCGGGGAACTTGATGCCGTCACGCAGAAAGAACACCGGGGTGTTGTTGCCGACGAGGTCGTAGTTGCCTTCGGTCGTGTAGAACCGCAACGCGAAGCCGCGCGGGTCCCGCCAGGTGTCCGGCGATCCCTGCTCGCCCGCGACCGAGGAGAAGCGGAGCAGCGTCTGCGTGCTCGTGCCCGGCTGGAACACCGCAGCACGCGTGTACGCGGACACGTCGGCGGTCACCTCGAAGCTGCCGAAGGCGCCGCCGCCCTTGGCGTGGACCACGCGCTCCGGGATCCGTTCGCGGTTGAACTGCGCGAGCTTCTCGACCAGGTAACGATCGTGCAGCACGGTGGGCCCGTCAGGACCCACCGTGAGCGAGTGTGCGTCGCTCGCGACGGGCGCTCCCGACTGGCTCGTCGTGGGGCGGGGTGCATCGGTCATGCTGCTCTCCTTCATCTCGTGGCGCACCGAGGACACCGCTGTCGGCGACGGCGGTGTGTTGGCTCGGTCGGTCGGGTCTAGGACACGTCCTAGGTCGCTGCGGTCGCCGTGGCCTGGCACGCGGGGCACACACCCCAGAACGTCACCTCGGCCTGGACGATCGCGTACCCCGCGGTGGACCGCGGGGACAGACATGGGGGTTCGCCGGTGACGCAGTCGACGTCGTCGATCGCGCCACACTCGCGGCACACCACGTGGTGGTGGTTGTCGCCGGTACGCCGCTCATAGCGGGCGGGCGAGCCGGCCGGCTCGATCCTGCGCGCCAGGCCGGCGGTGGTGAGGTCACCGAGGATGTTGTGGACCGACTGGATCGACGTCGGCACCAGGCCGGCGACGGCATGGAACACCCGGTCAGCGTCGGCGTGCGGCATGGTCGCCAGAACGTCCAGGACAGCGAGCCTGCCGGCGGTGACCTTGAGCCCGGCATGACGCAGCGCTTCGGCGGCGTCTGTCGCGGGCGTGGCCATATCCCCACCATAGCGTTGTTTTGAATGAAACAAAACAACGCGTGGCGCGTCGCGGCGTGAGCTGCACATCGATGGGGAGGTGCGTGCTGTAGCGCACGTCACGTCACACCCCGCACGGCTGCGCCGTCTCTATATGTGAGACACAAGGAGGCTCACATGAAGAGGATCCTCATCATGGGCGGCGGCTACGCCGGCTTCTACACCGCGTGGCGCCTGGAGCGGCGGCTGCGGCGCGGCGAAGCAGAGATCACGATCGTCGAACCGCGCGGCTACATGACCTACCAGCCCTTCTTGCCCGAGGTCGCGGCCGGATCTGTCGAGGCCCGACACGTGGTCGTCCCGCTCCGTGCCCACCTGCGGACCACCCGGATCATCGAGGGGTACACCACCGCCGTCGACCATGCGCACCGGTTCGCTCAGGTGCGCACGCCGGACGGACGCGAGCACCGGATCACCTACGACATCCTCGTCCTCACCGCCGGCGCCATCACCCGCACGCTCCCGGTGCCCGGTCTCATCGGGGCAGCCCTCGGGCTGAAGACCGTCGAGGAAGCCATCGCGGTACGAGACCGGCTGCTCGGCGCGTTCGTACGGGCCGCGCACCTTCCACCCGGGCCCGAACGGCGCGCCGCGCTGACCGTGACGATCGCAGGCGGCGGCTTTACGGGCGTCGAGCTCTTCGGCGAGCTCCTTTCGCTGGGCACCAGCCTGCTGCGCTCCTTCGACGAACTCGACGTCGACGACCTGTCGTTCCATCTCGTCGAAGCCAGCGAGCGCATCCTCCCCGAGGTCAGCGACGGACCGGGCGGCTG
>NZ_JBMDXJ010000347.1:0-4754 GCF_048594945.1 Pseudactinotalea sp.
GGCCGCGACCTGCTCAGCGAGTTCGGCGGGCGCGTGCACCACGATCTCGTCGTGCAGGAAGAACACCAGATGAGGGCGACCGTGACCGGGGAGGTGCGGCTCGGAGATCTCGGGAGGCCTGCCGTCGGCATCCGTCGTGACCACCGGCATCGCCCGTAGCCGGCGCCGCAGCTCGGCCATCCAGCACAGTGCCCACTCCGCAGCGGTGCCCTGGACCACGAAGTTGCGGGTGAAGCGGCCCCAGTTGCGCGCCTGGGTACGGGCGCGACGCTCGTCGCCGGCGCTCGCCTCGACCACGGCGGCCGCGTGCTGCACGCTGCGCCACGCCTCGCTCGGCGGCGGTGAGGTGCGGCCGAGCCAGGTGCGCACGGTGCCGCCGCGCTCGCCGACGCGTGCGGCGGCGTCGACGAGCCCGACTGCGCGCGGGTACGCCTGGCGCAGCCGGGGCAGCACCAGTCCGGACTCGCCCGTGGTGCCGCCGTACAGGGCGCCGAGCATGCCGACCTTGGCGCGGGGGCGGTCCTCGACCACGCCGGCGTCGACCAGTCCGGCATACAGATCGCGGTCGGCGCCGGCGCGCGCGAGATCGCCGTCGTGCGCCATCGCGGCGAGCACGCGCGGCTCGATCTGCGCGGCATCGGCGACCACGAGGCGCCAGCCGGGATCGGCCACCACGGCAGCCCGCAGCGATCTGGGGATCTGCAGGGCGCCGCCACCGTTGGTGGCCCAGCGGCCGGTGACGACACCACCGGGCACGTAATCGGTGCGGAACCGGTCGGCGCGGCCATCGACGCCCGGCTGCACCCAGGTGTCCAACCAGTGCCACCCGTTGGCGCTCAGCAGTCGCGCGAGCTTCTTGTACTCCAGCAGCGGCGCGACCACGGGGTGGTCGGAGCGGGAGATCTCCCACTTGGAGGTGGAGGTGACATCGAGCCCGTTGGCGCGTAGTGCCTTGAGCAGCTCGACGGGGGAGTCTGGATTGAGGTGAGGCGCCCCCAGGTGCCCGGCGATCTCGACGGCGAGACGCTCGAGCACGGCTGGCCGGTAGCCCGCCGGAGGGCGCGGGCCGAGCGCCTGCCGGAGGATCTCGTCGTGGCGCTCGCGTGACCACGGCAGCCCATCGGCATGCATCTCGACGGCGATGAGGGCGCCCGCCGACTCCGCCGCCAGCAGCAGCCGCAGCCGTCCGGCGTCGGGTGCTGCGGCGACCGCAGCCTGCTGGCGCTCGAGCTCGTCGGAGATGTCGCTCGGTGTGAGGCTCTCCGCGCGGTCGAGACCGTCGAGAAGCGTCGGCTCCGCCACGACGGCAGGTCCGGCGTCGAGCCAGCTGGGGACGGCTCCGGCTTCCGGCGCGGCCAGCCGCAGGATCTGAGCGCACAAGCGCAGGTCGTAGCAGCGGGCAGGTCGGGCGCCGGCGGCGAGCAGGCGGGGATAGGCGATCGCCGTGTCCGGCCACACCCACCGGGCATCCGTGTGCGCGTGCGCGAGATCGGCGGCCCGCTCCCACGTGAGCCGCTCATCCGCACCGTCGATCGAGACCGAGGCCCCCGAGCCGGTCGGCACCGCGATCACGTCCACGCACGCAGGCTACGGCGAGCCGCCGACGCCCCCGGCGTTGCGACGAGTGTCGAACCGTGACCGCCCGGACCCGCCGCTCGACCGACTATTGACCAAGTAAAGAAAGTCGGTCATGCTGGCGGAGTGCAGAGAGGCACCGCGCAGCGTGGCTTCGCCACCCATGGACACTCCGCACGAGCGGTCATTCGAGAGCTGCTCGTGCACGGACCGCTGCCGCGTGCCGAGCTCGCACGGCGGCTGCGCCTGTCGCCGGCGGCCCTGACCAGGGTGACTCGCGAGCTGCTGGACACCGCAGCGATTCGGCCGTCCTCAAGCGCTCCGTCCGGCACCGGTGGGCGTCCGGGTACGCCGCTGGAGGTCGTGCTGGAGGAGCACGAGATGGTCGGACTCAAGGTCACCGGAGACGAGGTCTACGGGGTCCGCACCGATGCGCTCGGCCAGGTGCGGGCCGGCGCGAAACGACACCTGGATTCCACGGATGTCCCGGCGGTCACCGCGACGATCGTTGAGTTGGTGAAGGAAGTGACCGGCGACGCTCCGGTGGAGGGCGTCGGGATCGGCCTCGCCGGAGCCATGGCGCGGTTCGACGACCGGGTGCGGCAGAGCCTCTATCTCGGCTGGGACGATGTGCCGCTCGCCGCCGAGGTGGAGCGCGCCTGCGGCGTGCCGACCGTGATCAGCAACGACGTGCGCGCGCTCACCGCCGGCGTGCACTGGTCGGGTCCCGCACGCGGCCAGGACGACTTCGCGGTGGTGACCACGGGTGTCGGTGTGGGGCTCGGCCTGGTGATGGAGGGGCGCAACATCGCAGGCAGCAGCGGGAAGGCCGGCATGATCGGGCATCAGAGGCTCGGCGAGTCGGGGCCGCTGTGCTCCCAAGGTCACCGAGGCTGCGTGGAGGCGTATCTCACCTCTGCGGCGATCACGGGTGCCGTGGCCGTGGCGCACAGCGACCCGTCGATGACGCTCGACCGCGTCTGTCTGCTCGCCGACGCCGGTGACGCGGCGGCGCGACGTGCGCTCGGCGATGCGGCCTCGGCGCTGGGGGTGGTGATCGCCGGCTTGGTGAACACCCTCGACCTGCCCACCGTGATCCTCGCGGGTGACGGGCTGCCGGCGGTCATGCGTGCCCAGCCTCAGCTCGAGAGCTCGCTCACCGGGCACCTCGACCGGAACGCGACCCTGCCCGACATCAAGTTCTTGGTCTCGGACTTCGACGAGTGGGCGCGCGGTGCGGCCGTCGTCGCGTGCCAGTGGCTGCTGCTCGAACCGCCACCGTCGGCGCGATCGCACGGCAATCGAGGCCGACCACAGCACGGACGCAACCGGGACCGACCGAGCCAGGCTGCCGCCGTCGGCGCCTGAGAAGACCCTCGACCTGCAACGACGCAAGGAGGAACGATGACCACTGCAGCACCACCGACCGCAGTCCGCCGTCGGCGGCGCGACGACACCAGGCTCGCCCTGCTGTTCATTGCGCCGGCCACGATCGGCCTGCTCGTCTTCTACTTCTGGCCGCTGCTCCGCGGCATCTGGCTGAGCTTCACCTCCTGGGACGTGCTCACCCCAGCCACGTTCGTGGGACTGGACAACTACGTGGCGATGATCGCGGACCCCGTGTTCTGGAACGCGGTGCGGGTCACGGCCCTGTACGTGGTGATCAACATCGGCGTGCAGACCGTGGTGGCCCTGCTCATTGCGGTGCTGATGCAGCGGCTCAGCCAGTCGATCGTGCTGCGTTCGCTCGTGCTGACGCCCTACCTGGTCTCGAACGTGGTCGCAGCTCTGGTGTTCCTGTGGGTCCTCGACTTCCAGCTCGGCATCGGCAACACGATCCTCGAGGGCCTCGGCGCTGACCGGATCGGCTTCTTCACCTCCGAGGCGTGGGTGATCCCCACGATCGCGCTCGTCAACGTGTGGCGGCACATGGGCTACACGGCACTGCTGATCTTCGCCGGCCTGCTGACCATCCCGCCCACGATGTACGAAGCGGCACGCGTGGACGGCGCCTCGGAGATCCGCTCGTTCTTCTCGATCACGCTGCCACTGCTGCGGCCGATCCTCGGGCTGGTGCTGATCGTGTCCGTGATCGGCTCGTTCCAGGTCTTCGACACCGTGGCCGTGACCACCGGAGGTGGCCCGGTCGACGCGAGCCGCGTGCTCCAGCTCTACATCTACGAGAAGGCGTTCGCCCAGTTCGACTTCGGGTACGCCTCGGCGCTGAGCGTGGCGTTGCTGTTGCTGCTGATGATCGTCACCTTCCTGCAGTACCGCGTCACACGCGCGGGCCAGACGGATCTGGACTGAGAGGAGCGAGTGATGACACAGACAGTTGCAGCCGGCTCAGCGCCTGCCCGCACCACGCAGAAGCGGCGCAGGCGCCGCGCCTTGACCCCCGGACGAGTGGTCGCGTGGGTCGTGATGATCCTGGTCCTGCTCGTGACGCTGTTCCCGTTCTACTGGGTGCTGCGCACGGCGCTGTCCAGCAACGCCGCGCTCTACGTCGACCCCAACTCGCTCACTCCGGTCGGGTTCGGTTGGGGCGCCTTCGAGCGCGTGTTCGGGTTGCAGTCGGTCGAGGAGGCGATCGCCCAGGGCGGATCCGGTGCCTCGATGGACTTCTGGCTCTACCTGCGCAACTCCGTGGTGGTCGCCACGGTGGTCACGGTCTGTCAGGTGTTCTTCTCGGCGATGGCGGCGTACGCGTTCTCCCGGCTGCGCTGGCGGGGACGGAACCTGATCTTCAGCCTGTTCCTGCTCTCGCTGATGGTGCCGACGATCTTCACACTGCTGCCGAACTTCCTGCTGGTCCGTGACCTCGGGCTGATCGACACGCTGCTGGGGATCATGCTTCCAGGACTGTTCATGACGCCGTTCGCGATCTTCTTCCTGCGCCAGTTCCTGATGAACATCTCCACCGAGGTGGAGGAGGCGGCGCAGATCGACGGTGCCAGCAAGGTGAGGGTGTTCTTCGTCCTCGCGATCCCCATGACGGTGGGACCGATCGCGACGATCTCGATCCTCACCTACATCAACTCCTGGAACGACTACTTCTGGCCGCTGCTGGTGTCGTACACCGACTCCTCGCGCGTGCTGACCGTGGCGCTGGGCAACTTCAACGCCCAGACGCCTCAGACCGGACCCGACTGGGCGGGCCTGATGGCCGCGACCCTGGT
>NZ_JBMDXJ010000348.1:0-4582 GCF_048594945.1 Pseudactinotalea sp.
GGACCTCGCGGCTGCCCGCCACGCTCGTACCCGTGGCGGCCGCATAGCGGCGAGCGATCGCGGCCGTGCTGGCGATGGCTTCGAGGCAGCCGTTCGCGCCGCACACGCACGCCGGACCTGCGGGGTTCACCACCGAGTGCCCGAGCTCGCCTGCCCAGCCGTGCGCGAGCAGGGGCGCGCCCTCGACGAACAGCGCGGCGGCCACACCGGTGCCCACGATCACCACCGCCGCGTCGTGCGCACCGTGCGCCGCCCCGAGCTCGACCTCGGCTCGACCAGCGGTCGCGACGTCATGGCCGAAACCCACCGGCAGCCCGGTGCGCTCGGCGACCAGGGCCGGGAACGGCACGTCGTGCCACTCGAGGTTCTCCGAGAACACGGCGACACGGCGCTCCGCATCGACGATCCCGGGCACCACGAGCCCGACCGCTCCGAGGTCGGGCTGGAGCAATCGGGCCTGCTCCGCGTGCGCGGCCACCGCGTCGACCACCCGGCCCACCACGTCCGCCCCACGAGGCGTGGCCGAGTGCACGGGCGGGGAGAGGCGACCTGCGCCGTCGAGCACCGCGCTCTTGATCTCGGTGCCCCCGACATCGAGCACGGCGACGGGCTCGCCCGGGCCGAGGTCGATGTCGAGACCTGCGGCGCTCACCCGAGGATGACGGAGCGGGTCAGGGCGCGCGGGTGGTCGGGGTCGAGATCGCGGGCGCGTGCACGCTCGAGCGCAATCCGCTGGGCGGTGACGAGCTCGGCGAGGGGGTCGACGTCGGCGTGCTCCACGTAGCTGGCGCCAGTGGCGGCGACGTCGTCGGCCAGGCCTTCCGGTGCCGCACCGAGCACCCAGGTGGCCCGCCCGGGCGCGGCGACCGCGATCGGGCCGTGGCGGTACTCCATCGATGGGTAGGACTCGGTCCAGGACTGCGAGGCCTCACGGTTCTTGAGTGCGGCCTCGTGCGCGAGCCCGACGGCCCAGCCGGAGCCCAGGAAGGTGATCTGGTCGGCCTGCACGAGGCGGTCGTCGATCGGTGCGGCGAGGGCGGCCTCGGCGTCGGTGATCGACGGCGTGACGTCCAGTCCGAGGCCCGCGCGCAGCAGCGTGAGCGCGGTGGTGGCGAAGCGGGTCTGCACCACCGAGGCCTCGTCGGCGAAGTCGAGCACCACGAGATCGTCGACCAGTCGGGGGAGCGGCGTGTCGGGGTCGGCGACGATCCCGAGCAGCGGCACGCGGCCCTTGAGCTGCTCGGCCGCAGCGATCACCTCGGTGGTGGTGCCGGAGCGCGAGAGCAGGATCGCGAGGTCGTAGTCGCGATCCAGCGGCGCCTCGGAGGCGGCGAAGACGTCGGTGACGCCCTGACCGGCCTGCTCGCGCAGGGTCGCGTAGGACTGGCCCATGAACCAGGACGTGCCGCAGCCGAGGATCACCACGCGCTGCCCGGGTTGCGGCAGGGGTGCGGTCTCGGCGAGGGCGGCGGCCTGCCGCCAGGTGTCGGGTTGGCTGGTGAGCTCGGCTTCCATGTGCGCGCCGAGAGTGTCTGTGGTCACCCCAGCATGATTGCGCATGAGCGTTAGTGCTGTCTACCGAGCACTAGGTGTCATCGTGCTGGGCCTTCTCGGCGCTGGCGCCCTCCCGTGCACGCTCCTGAAGGATCTCCTCGAGGAGGTTGCGCAACTCGCTGCGGAGGAAGTCGCGGGTGGCCACGTCGTTCAAGGCGAGTCGGACTGCCGCCATCTCGCGGGCCAGGTACTCGGTGTCGGCGAGGTTGCGCTCCGAGCGCACCCGGTCCTGCTCGGCGGCGACCCGGTCCCGGTCGGCCTGGCGGTCCTGCGCGAGCAGGATCAGCGGTGCCGAGTAGGAGGCCTGCAGCGACAGCATCAACGTGAGCAGCGTGAAGTTCAGCGCCCGCGGGTCGAACTGCAGGGACTGCGGCGCGAGCGTGTTCCACAGCAGCCAGGTGGCGCAGAAGACCGTCATGTACAGCAGGAACCGCGGCGTGCCCATGAACCGCGCGATGCCTTCGGCGATCTTGCCGAATCGGTCCGGCGATCGCCGGCTGCGCGGCAGCAGCCGGCGCCGGAGCTCGACGGGGGTGTCGAGGCGGTCCTCAGCCACGCCCTGCCCCCATGCTCGCGTCGGTCACCTCGTCGTCAGCGGCACGCCAGTCCTCGGGCAGCAGGTGGTCGAGCACGTCGTCCACGGTCACGGCGCCCAGCAGCCGCTCCTGCTCGTCGATGACCGGCAGCACCGTGAGGTTGTACGTGGCGAGCAGGCGCGTGACCTTGCCGATCGGATCCTCGGGGGCGACCGTCGGCACGTCCTTGTCGAGCATCGTGCCGATCGACTCGTGGGGCGCCTGTCGCAGCAGCTTCTGCAGATGCACCGCACCGAGGAGCTTGCCCGTGGGCGTCTCCAACGGCGGCCGCACCACGAACACGATCGCCGCCAGCGCGGGCGTGACGTCCTGCCGCCGTGCGTGCGCCAGCGCGGTCGCCGCCGTCGCCTCCGGCCCCAGGATCAGCGGCTCGGTGGTCATCATCCCGCCCGCGGTGTGCTCGTCGTAGGCCAGGAGACGCCGCACGTCCTCGGCCTCCTCGGGCTCCATCAGCTCGAGCAGCTCCGCGGCCTGCTCGTTCGGGAGCTCGGCGAGGAGGTCGGCGGCGTCGTCGGGCTGCATCGCGTCGAGGACATCGGCCGCGCGCTCGCTCGTGAGGCCGGACAGGATCGAGATGCGGTCGTCGTCGCCCAGCTCCTCGAGGATGTCGGCGAGGCGTTCGTCCTGGAGCTCGGAGGCCACCTCGATCCGCCGGTCGTCCGGCAGGTCGTGCAGCACGTCGGCCACGTCGGCGGGCTTGAGGTCCTCCAGAGTGGCGAGGAACGTCGAGGCTCCCTGTGCCTGCGCCGCGCGCGACTCGATGCTGGTGACCTCGTCCACCCCCACCAGCAGCGACTCGCCGCGCCGGAACAGTCGGCCGGAGGTGGTGCGGCGCACGAACAGCTTGGTGACCAGCCAGTCCCTGTTCCGTTGCTGCTCGAGAGCGACGTCCTCGACCCGCACCTCGCCCGAACCGTCCTTGAGTGTGAGCGTGCGGTCGAGCAGCTGCCCGAGCACGAGCGTCTCCGCGGCGCGCTTCTCGAAGCGCCGCACGTTGACCAGCCCGGTCGTGAACACCGCGCCGCGCTCGATCGAGGTGACACGGGTCAGCGGCAGGAACAGACGACGCTTGCCCGGGATCTCCACGACGAGCCCCACCGCGCGAGGTGCGCCGGTGAGCGGCACGATGAGAACGACGTCGTGCACACGCCCCACCCGGTCTCCGAGTGGTTCGAAGACCTCGGTGCCGGCCAGCCTGCCCACGAACACGCGGGCGCTCAGCCGGGTGCTGGCGTTGCCGGGTGCGCTCACGTCGGAAGCCTATGCCAGCCGGAAGAACCAGGGCGGACTTCATCGGACTCCCAGGCGGTTCTCAGGCGTTGGGTACAGAATGGTTCCCATGTCGTTCATGCAGACCCCCCGCGACCCCCGACTCGGTGCCCAGCCTCGCGGTGAGGAGATCGCCGCGTTCGACAGCTACCTCGAGGCCCAGCGCGTGGTCGACTTCCTCTCCGACTCCGACTTCCCCGTGCAGAAGGTGACGATCGTCGGCACCGACCTCAAGATGGTCGAGCGCATCATCGGCCGCCGCACCTACATGCACGCGGCACTGCAGGGCGCGGCCTCCGGCGCGTGGTTCGGCCTGTTCCTCGGCCTCATGTTCATGCTGCTCGTGCAGGGGGCGCAGCTGCTCAACTCGTTGCTACCGGCGCTGCTGATCGGCGCCGGTTTCGGCATGCTCTGGGGCGTGGTCGGCCACGCCCTCACCGGCGGCCGCCGCGACTTCAGCTCCACCTCCCAGGTGCTGGCCAGCCGGTTCGCGGTGCTGTGCCTGGACGAGTCGGCAGAGCAGGCCAGGTCGTTGCTGGCCACGATGCCGGCCCCCGCTGACGACCCCCGGATTCCGCCCACCCCCTGAGCGCCGCCTGGCTCGCACCGGCAGATGTGGCACGCTGGTCCGGTTGTCCGGGCCGGTGAGGTGGGGGAGGTCGTGCCGATGCCGACGCATGCGCTCGCCGCGGCGCTCGATGCCGGTGACCGCGTGCGGGCGCGCGAGCTCGTCCGGGGCGTCCAGCCCTCCGCACTGGACGACGTTCTCGAGGTGCTGGCGCGCCATGCGGCCTCGGACAACGAAGCTACGGCGGCAGCCGCCGTCGAGCTGCTGGTCGAGGAGCTGGAGCGCTCAGGGACGTTGCGGCGGTTCGCGGGTGCGTCGCTGGTCGACGAGGCCGCCGTCGACGACGTCGTGCAGGAGAGTCTCATCGCCGTCGCCCGTGCCGCCCCTGGGTTTCGTGGCAGCGCGAAGGTGACCACGTGGGTCCACCGCATCGTGCGCAACTGCGTGGTGGACCACCTGCGCGCACAGCGAGCGATGGCACCGCTGCCGGAGGAGCTGCGTGCTACCGGAACCCGGATGAGCTCGGTGATCGCCACGCGCGAGACCGTGCAGCAGGTTATCGCGTCGCTGCCCGAGCATTACCGGGAAGCGGTCT
>NZ_JBMDXJ010000349.1:0-3847 GCF_048594945.1 Pseudactinotalea sp.
CGCCGCCGCTGGCCTCACCTGGTCCATGGACGTGAAGGGTGAGCATGTGCGGTGCATGGTCGTCATCACCTGCGAAGCCCGCGACGCGTCCGGTGAAGTCCACGACCGGATGCCCGCATTCCTCACCCCCGACGCGATGGACTCCTGGCTGGAACCGGTGAAGCTCGACAAGTCCGGCCGGGACGAGATGCTCACCATCCTCGACGGAGCCAGCGCCGACGTCGCCACGTGCATCCGCGAGCACGTCGTCGACCGCAAGGTGAACAACTCCCGCACCGTCGACACGACCGACCCATCCGTGATCGAGCCATCAACCAAGTAGGCTCCTCCGCATGACCACCACTCCCGCGCGAAGTAACTCCCGCCGTGGCCTCGCGATCGCCTCCATCATCGTGGGCGCCGTAGCCACACTGATGATCATCGCGTTCTGGATCATTGGCGGTGCCACCGGGGGGCAAGGCCTTTCGGACGCCAGCATCGCCGCGGTCGTGTTCTACTACGCGTCGTTGCCTGTCGGAGTTGTCGCTGTGCTGCTCGGTATCGCTGCGGTCATAGTCGCGCGCCTCAGGGTGTACGGAGTCCTCGGCGTCGTCCTCGGCCTGGTGCCGATCGTCGCCGTTGTAGCAACGTTCAGTCAGGGTGGCTGATCGCTTACCAATCGCATCACCTGCGAACCACGGAGCTTGTACTCGCATGCGGCTCAGGGTGGAACTTTGGCAGCATAGAGTGAGAGCCCCCTCCCAGCCGAAGTTAGAAGGGGGCTCTCTCAGTGCTCAGTCGCGAAGGTCTTCCTTCGCTTCGTTGCGTGCCTTGACCGAATCACGTTCTGCCTCGGCCTTCTTGACGTCGGCTTCGGCTTTCACCTCGTCGGCCTTGTCCTTCACTCGGTCGACGGTGTCTTCCACAGAACGGCCAGCCTGCTTCGCGGCCTCACCGATCGTCTCCTTCGCATCATCAAGAAATCCCATGTGCGCCCCCTTCATCTGATGTGGATGACCCAGGATACGCCACCTGCCAATGATGACAGAGAGGGGATGAGCAGACACGGTGTGCGGCATGACCGCCGGCACACTCGTATTCCAGTGATCATCCCGACACTAGTGGTCGGTCTCGAACGCGAGAGTGTTTCCATCGGGATCTTCCACCCAAGCGATGCGACCACCACCAGCACGGGGACCGATCCCACGAACGTCTTGACCGAAACCCTCGTAGCGGACAAGTTCAGCGCCGGCCGCCGTCAACTCTGCGACGATCGCATCGAGGTCGTCCACGTACCAGGTGGCAACCGTCGAGTGCGTCGATCCCGCGGTAGGGGTCTCGAACACGTTGAGCATGGTCCCCTCCCCGCATGCGTAAAAACGGGCACCCCCTTCGATACCGGCACTCGGGCCGATGCTCGCGGGTACGAGTCGCAGCACGTCCTCGTAGAAAGAGGCAGACCGCTTGATGTCCGTCACACCGATCGATGCCCTCACCGGGTAGTCGCCTAGCGTCATGAAGCCATCCTGCTCTCAAGGTTGGGTTTCGTCCAGGCATCGGTCACGATGCGGTCCGGCGGTGTGCGCACCGTCGAGGGTCGGTATGAGCGTCGGGGCCGCAGCCGCGAGATCGAAGCCGATGACATGGACGCGCTGACCGGGAAAGTACCTGTCGGGTGGCGGATGCTGTCCGTCCGAACCGTCTAGCGTCAGCTGACCCGCTCGTAGTCCTTGCCCGGTTCTACATCGAGCACGTGCGCGACTCGACCTTCCAGGGCCAGTGTTTCGCTTCACTCCGCGCGAGCGACCGCACGAAGAGCCGGGCGCGAAGCTTCGTCCAGCGATCGCGTTCGGCAACCCGTCCCGCGAACCACGAGAGAAGAGCGGAGACCTCGAAGCCTTTCTCGCATCTGCTGGCGCGTACTCTTTCGGTGACCCGGTGAGCGTCAAAGAGGTGATCCGGCAATTCGCGCACGCGTACGGAGGAGTGCACCTCGGGACGCCAGAGACGGAGTTCGAACGGCTGGTGCAACGAGTCGGCTCCGTGATGTCTCTCGACACTGTGGGCTGGTCAGTCGTCCTTGCTGGTATCGCAACAGTCACGCTAGAAGCTATCCGGCCCATTGTGGTCAAGCTGGAGGCGAACCCCTACCCGTCGCCTGAGTCCCTCGGCACGTCCAAACTGCGGCCGAGATCGAAGAGTTCCGCGCCCGTCGACGTGTGCTCGATGAGAACGACGAATTGCCCCGCACTCGACCGTGAGGTCAGATACGGTGTTCGGCATGACCGGTGGCACTCTCGTTTTCCAAGTACTCGTCCCGACGCTGACCCTCGCGACTCTCATATGGATTCTCATCGAAGTCCGAGGCATACGCCGCGATCCCCGTCGACAGCCGTAGAACGACGAAGACGCCCCCGCCTGCACCGGAGTGCAAAGCGGGGGGTCGTGCGTGAGAAGAGACTCGCTGCTCAGGGTCTCCCGTTCCACCAGCCAACGATCCAGCGCATCGAAGACGGGGAGCGTCCGGTTCGCCTAGATGAGGCGTTCGTGATCGCTCAGACGATGGGAGTCAGCGTCGAAATGATGAGATGTCGCCCGACGACGAGGAAGTGAATGCGACCATGGCGAAGTCGCGCCTCGACAGCTACGCGAGCGGCATCTATACTGCGATCTCCGAAGCATCGGACCACGATGATCTGGTCGAATTCATGGAAGCGCTCGAGACCGCGATGGACGCCACTGGAGGCATCCATTCGCCCTCAACCCGATGGCTCGCGGTCTGGGCGTTTCATGCTGTCGAGGTCGCCCGCGCCGCCTCAAGGCTTGAGGCGGTATCGGCTCGCTTTCATCGAGACTGGGAACCTGATTGGGACGAGGTGCCCGACCCGATGACAGGTTGGCCTTTCGCGAATCTGGTCGGCCTTGTGGATGATCCGCGATGGGATGAGCTGCCGCGCGACCTGCAGCCGAAGACGCTCGCGAATCTCTGGGTCTCTGAGGTCGACGACATGTTCATCCTGAAGTCTGCCCATTCGCCCCAGATAAGGAGGGGCCGGCCGATGGCGAGCATCAAGCAGCGCCCTGACGGGGTCTGGCGTGCTCGCTACCGCGACGCCGCAGGCAAGGAACACGCCCGCCATTTCAACCTCAAGCGTGACGCGCAGCGGTGGCTCGATGAGGTCGCGACATCGATCGTCACCGGCCAGTACGTCGACCCGAAAGCAAGCCGCCTCACGTTCCGCGAGTACGCCGACACTTGGCTCGTTGCTCAAGTGCACCGCGACGCCACGGCGAAGCTCTACAAGGACTACCTCGAGCGCCACGCCTACCCTGTCCTCGGCGACCTCCCCCTCGGCCGTACTCTGACAACAACAGTGCAAGGCTGGGTCAAGGGCCTCACGGCAGGCATCGACGGGAAACGCGATGCGCTCGCCCCCGCGACGGTCGGCGTCGTCTACACCATCGTCGCATCGGTGTTCAGGGCCGCTGTGCGCTACCGTACGCTCGCCTCCACGCCCTGCGACGGTATCGCACTCCCCGAGGTGTCCAAGGCCCGCGTGCAGCCGCTCACGACCGCCCAGGTGGATGCCGTGATCGAGCGTCTGCCCGCTGACATGCGCGCGCTCGTCATCGTCGCGGCAGGCACCGGCATGCGGCAAGGTGAGGTACTCGGGCTCCCCCGTGACCGACTGCGGATGCTCGGCAAGAGTCCCGAGGTCACCGTCGACCGGCAACTCGTGACTAAGACGGGCGGCACCACAGCGTTCGCACCACCGAAGACCAGGGCGTCCAACAGGACGATCCCACTCCCCCGCGTGGTCATCACCGCACTGAACCTCCACATCGCGAAACACAAGGTCGGCGACCG
>NZ_JBMDXJ010000035.1:0-16543 GCF_048594945.1 Pseudactinotalea sp.
CCGGAAGGAACAGGCTGATGAGCGTGGCGATCAGGGTGATCCCCTGTCTGGACGTCGACGGCGGTCGCGTCGTCAAGGGCGTCAACTTCGTGGACCTGGGCGATGTCGGCGACCCCGTGGAGATGGCGCGCCTGTATGACGCCGAGGGAGCCGACGAGGTCACCTTCCTCGACATCAGCGCGTCCTCGGACGGCCGCGCGACCACGCTGGACGTGGTCGGCCGCACGGCCGAGGAGGTGTTCGTGCCGCTCACGGTCGGTGGCGGGGTGCGGTCGGTCGAGGACGTCGCCACGCTGCTGCGCTCCGGTGCCGACCAGGTGGGTGTCAACACGGCCGCCGTCACCCGCCCGGACCTGATCGGCGAGATCAGCCAACGGTTCGGCTCCCAGGTGCTGGTGCTCTCGGTCGATGCTCGCCGGGTCCGGCCCGCCGGCGTGGCCACGCCGTCGGGCGTCGAGGTCCCCACCCATGGGGGTCGGCGGGGCCCCCGGAAGGACGCGCTCGAATGGGTGCGGTACGCGGCCGACGCGGGTGTCGGTGAGATCCTGCTCAACTCGATCGACAAGGACGGAACCAAGGACGGGTTCGACCTGGAGATGATCGCGGCGGTCCGCGACGCCGTCGACGTCCCGCTGATCGCGAGCGGTGGTGCCGGCAATGCGGAGCACTTCGTCGAGGCGGTGCGCGCCGGTGCCGACGCCGTGCTCGCGGCGAGTGTGTTCCACTACGGCTGGATGAGGATCGCCGAGGTCAAGGATGCGCTGCGCGAGGCCGGCTTCCCGGTCCGCTGAGCGATTCAACGACATCTCGACCCCCGCGGCATACAAGGGGCCGGAACGTCGTTGAAAGCTGTTACGGGGTCGTTCTGTCGTTGAAAGCGGCGAGGGCGGAGGGGGAGCCGACGAGCTCGACGTCGGCGGCACGGCGGCGCCCGGAGACCACCAGGGCGAGCTCGACCGGGCTACCGATCACGGCGACCGACTCCTCGGCCCGCTTGACCACACGCCGACGACCGCCGGGGACAGCGAGCACCACGCCGACGTCGAGCTTGCGGAGGGCGAGACGCCCGAACTGCACCACGGCATCGAAGAGTGCGTCGTTCTGATCCGCAGGCAACGACCGCGCCGGAACCGGGCCGGCGCCGCGCCGCACGTCCTCGTGGTGGATCACGTACTCGGTGGTGTTCGTCACGGGGCCGAGCGGGCCGTCGGCGAGGGCCATCGGGCTCACCGGCGGCACCGGAGCGGCGAAGCGTTCCACGAGATCGGTGTAGGCGCCCCGGTCGCGCGCCCGGTCCGCGAGCTCGGCGAACACGCTGCCGTCGCCCTGGCCGAAGGCGCGCCACGGCTGGTGGCGGCGCAGATACAGATGCGCCACCAGGTGCCGCACCTCCCAGCCTTCGCACAGCGTCGGCGCCTGGGGGTCGGCCGCCCGTAGCGTCTCCTCGAGGTTCTGCCGCTCGACCCTGTCCCATCGCGTCATGTGGGTCAGCCTAAGGGCCACTGATCAATGGGGCCTGGGAGCGTGCGTGGACAACCGCGGAGCAAGCCGGCATGGATCGGTGGACCCCTAGGATGGATGGTCGTGTATGCCCTGCCAGGTGGCGCTGTCCGCCGTTCGCTGCTGCTGATCGGCAGAGGTCTCCGATCTCAGCCGAAGACCTTCGCACTCGCGATCGGCATGAGCGCCCTCTGGGGACTGTCGTTCGTGGCGATCGGGTGGCTGCTCGGCCGGATGACCGACACGGTGGTGGTGCCCGCGCTCACCGGCGCAGAGGTGGGTACCGGGGCGATCCTCGGCGCCGGGCTGGTCCTCCTCGGGCTCGGGATGACCTCGGCCGTGACCGTGGCCGGTCGCCGGATCTGGGCCGGCATCGGGGCGCTCGATGTGCAGGCCGGTCACCGGCGCCGGGTCACCCAGCAGTACCTGCGGCTGCCGATGTCCTGGCACCGGGCACACCCCACCGGGCAGTTGCTGTCCAACGCCAACTCGGACGCCGAGAGCGCCGGCTACGTGTTCATGCCGCTGCCGTTCGCGCTCGGCGTCATCGTGATGATCGTCGGCGCGACCGCAGCGATGTTCGTCTCCGACGTGGTGCTCGGCTTCATCGGGCTCACCGTGCTGCCGCTCGTGCTCGCGGTGAACGCCGTCTACCGCCGGTGGATGACCCCCGCCATCACGCGGGTCCAGGCCGAGCGCGGCAACGTCTCCGACGTGGCGCACGAGAGCTTCGAGGCCGCCACCATCGTCAAGTCCCTCGGCACGGAGCAGATCGAGGAGGATCGGTTCGCTGTGGTCGCCGACGAGCTTCGGCGCGCGAATGTGCGGGTGGGCAGGATCCGGTCGGTCTTCGACCCGGTGATCGATCTGCTCCCGGCGATCGCCACGCTCGCCGTGCTCGTGGTGGGGGTGTACCGCGTCTCCTCCGGAGCCACGGAGACCGGCGCCGTGATCACGGCCTCCTACCTGCTGACGATTCTCACGTTCCCGGTCCGCGCGATCGGGTTCGTGCTCGGTGACCTCCCGCGCTCGCTCGTGGGCCACGAACGCGTCTCCCGCGTGATCGATGCCCGCGGCTACCTCGAGGAGGGAGCGGTCGAGCTGTCCGGCACCGGCGGCCTGCACCTGGAGACCGAGCACGTCGGGCTCGACATCGCGCGCGGTGCCGACGCGCGCCGACTGCTCGAGGACGTCTCGCTGGTGGTACCCCCGGGCGGCACGCTGGCGATCGTCGGTGCCACCGGGGCGGGCAAGTCCACGCTCGTCGATGTGCTGCTGCGGATGACCGACCCCAGCGACGGGGTGGTCCGCTACGACGGCGTGGACGTGCGCGCGCTGTCCGACGCCGCACGGACCGGGGCGGCCGCGCTGGTGGCGCAGGCGGCGTTCGTGTTCGAGGACACCGTGCGCGCCAACATCACGCTGACCGATCCTGACGCGGCCGCGGTGACCGACGAGCAGGTCTGGGAGGCGCTGAGGCTCGCCCGCGCCGACGGCTTCGTGCGGTCGCTTCCCGGTGGTCTCGACGAGGTCGTGGGGGAGCGGGGCACCTCGTTGTCCGGCGGGCAGCGGCAGCGCATCGCGATCGCCCGGGCGCTCGTACGGCGCCCACGGCTCCTGGTCCTCGACGACGCCACGTCCGCCGTCGACCCCGAGGTGGAGCAGGCGATCCTGGCGAACCTGCGCGAGCAGGAGTGCACCGTGGTGGTGGTCGCCTACCGCACCGCCACGATCGCCCTCGCCGATCGGGTGCTGCACCTCGACGGCGGCAGGGTGGTCGACGTGGGCACGCACCCCGAGCTGCTGGCACGGGACCCCGGGTACGCCGAGATCGTCACCGCCTACGCACGCGACCGTGCCGAGCGCGAGGAGACGGCATGAGCACGCGCATCGAAGCCACCTCCGACCTCGGGGTGTTCGGCACCCTGCGCGAGGGTTTGCGACTCTCGCCCGCGATCACCCGCGGCATCGGCATCACGCTCGCGCTGGCCGTCGTGGCCACGATCGGGCGTCTGGTCGTCCCGTTCACGGTGCAGCAGGCGACCGACCGCGGCATCGTCGGCGGAGCCGACCCGGCGCTCGTGCTCCGCATGTGCGGGATCGCTGCGGTGGTCCTGCTCGTGACCGCTGCGGCCTCGGCGTGGGTGAACATCCGGCTGTTCACGGCGACCGAGGCAGGGCTCGTCCAGCTCCGCGTACGGGCTTTCCGGCACGTGCATGACCTGTCGGTGCTCACGCAAAACACCGAGCGTCGCGGTTCGTTGGTCTCCCGAGTCACGAGCGACGTCGACACCATCTCGATGTTCGTGCAGTGGGGCGGGATCATGCTGATCCTGTCGATGCTGCAGATCGTCGGCGCCACGGTCGCGATGCTGTTCTACTCATGGCAGCTGACGCTGGTCGTCTGGCTGGTGTTCCTGCCGATGCTCGTGCTCGCCCCGCGCGCGCAGCGGCTCCTCAACCAGGCCTACGGCCAGGTGCGGGCGCGGGTGGGCTCCATGCTCGCTGCGATCTCCGAGGCGGTGGTCGGGGCGCAGACGATCCGTGCCTACGGCTCGGGTGACCGGGTGCTGCGGCGCATCCACCGCGCGATCACCGACCACCGTGATGCGGCGGTGAAGGCGCAGGTGTACTCCTCGCTCGCGTTCTCCACGGGAACGCTGTTGTCCGGTCTCGCACTTGCCGTGGTGGTCACGCTGGGCACGTTCCTGGGTCTCGCGGGTGAGATCAGCGTCGGTGGGCTCCTGGCGTTCCTGTTCCTGGTGCAGATCTTCACCGGTCCTGTGCAGTCCGCCACCGAGGTGCTCAACGAGATGCAGAACGCCGTGGCCGGTTGGCGGCGGGTGATCTCCGTGGTGCACACCCCGATCGACGTGAAGGACCCGGAACATCCCACCGACCTCGGTCCTCGCCGACCGGCGTCGATCTCGTTCACCGGCGTGGGCTTCGCCTACCCGGACGGCCCGCCGGTGCTGCAGGACGTCGACCTCGAGATCGCCGCCGGATCGCGTGTCGCGATCGTCGGAGAGACGGGTTCCGGCAAGACCACGTTGGCTCGCCTGGTCACCCGGTTCGCCGATCCTCGGACCGGCACCGTGCGGATCGACGGCGTCGACCTGCGGGAGGTGGCTGTCGCCGACCTCCGCGAGCGGGTGGTGGTGGTCCCGCAGGAAGGGTTCCTCTTCACCGGCACGATCGCGAGCAATGTCGGCTACGGCCGGCACGCAGCCGCACGCGAACGCATCGAGCAGGCGGTCGCCGAGCTCGGCCTCGCCGACTGGGTGGCGACCCTGCCCGACGGGCTCGACTCCGACGTCGGGCAACGCGGCGAGGCGCTGTCCGCGGGCGAGCGACAGCTCGTCGCGATCACGCGTGCCTACCTGGCCGACGCGGACCTGCTCGTGCTCGACGAGGCGACCTCCGCCGTCGACCCGGCGACCGAGTCACGGATCAACCGGGCGCTGATCGGACTCACCGCTGGTCGCACGTCGATCGCGATCGCGCACCGGCTCTCCACCGCCGAGGCTGCCGACCTCGTGGTCGTGGTCGATGCCGGCCGCGTCGTCGAGGTGGGTTCACACACCGAGCTGCTCGAGCGGGGTGGCCGGTACGCGCGGCTGCACGCCTCGTGGGTGGTCCAGAGCGGGTGAGGACCGGAGCGAAGCGAGGAGCGTCCTCCCGTCATGGGAGGATCGTCCGCGTGCCGCTCGACCCCACCATCGCCGATCGCTTGCGCCGTGATGACCACGGTCTGGTCTGCGCGGTCGTCCAGGACGATGCCGACGACCGTGTGCTGATGGTCGCCTGGATGGACGACGAGGCGCTGCACCGGACCCTGACGACTGGGCGTGTGACCTATTGGTCCCGCTCGCGCCAGGAGTACTGGCGCAAGGGCGACACCTCGGGCCACATTCAGCTCGTCCGCGGGGTCGAGATCGACTGCGACGGCGACGCGCTGCTGCTGCGCGTCGAGCAGGTCGGGCCGGCATGCCACACCGGCACGCGGTCCTGCTTCGATGCCGGCGGCGTGCTGCCCGCGGTGCGCGGCGCACGCGAGAGGACCACGTGAGCGCAGCACCCGCGATCGGTTGGGGAGACACCTGGCCGACCGCGTCCGAGTTTGGTCGGTTCGCGCATGAGCGGCGCGTCATCCCAGTGGTTCGGCGGTTGCTTGCCGACGACGTCACGCCGGTCGGTCTGTACCGGCGCCTCGCGGCGGGCCGCGTGGGCACCTTCGTGCTCGAGTCGGCCGAGTCCGACGGCAGCTGGGGTCAGTGGTCCTTCGTGGGGGTCAGCGCGCGGGCCGGGCTCCGCTCCCGGCCCGATGGCGAGGCCGAGTGGTGGGGCGAGGTTCCCTCGTGCGTGCGTACCGACGGCGACGTGCTCGAGGTGCTCGAGGAGGCACTCAGGACCCTGCACACACCGCCACTTCCCGGTCTGCCGCCGCTGACCGGCGGTTTCGTGGGAGCGCTCGGCTGGGACGTGATCCACCACTGGGAGCCGACGCTCCCGCGCCGCGCGCCCAGCGAGCACGACCAGCCCGACGTCGGACTGGTGCTGATCGGCGACATGGTGGCCGTGGACCACCGCGACGGCAGCATGTGGCTGATCGCGAACGCATTCGTCGATGACGGCGACATCGACCCAGGGCGGATCTACCGCGAGGCTGTGGCTCGTCTCGACGCGATGGTGGCCGCACTGGCCATGCCCGCCGCTCCCGTGCTGGGCGTGCTCGACGCCGGCGCACCGGAGCCCGAGGTCAAGCACCGCACCGCGCACCTGGAGTTCACCGACGCCGTGGCGACCTCGAAGCAGGCGATCGTCGACGGCGAGGTGTTTCAGGTCGTCCTGAGCCAGCGGTTCGACGTCGACTGCTCGGCCGAACCGCTCGACGTCTACCGCGTGCTGCGGACCGTCAATCCCAGCCCCTACATGTACCTGGTGCACCTGCCGGGCAGCTCGGGCACGGACGTCGGCAGCTACCACGTGGTCGGGTCCAGCCCAGAGACGCTCGTCAAGGTGGCGGGCCGGCACGTCACGAGCTTCCCGATCGCCGGTTCACGTCCGCGTGGGGCGACGCCTGCCGAGGACAAGGAGCTCGCCGACGAGCTGCTGGTGGACCCGAAGGAGCGTGCCGAGCACCTCATGCTGGTGGACCTTGCGCGCAACGACCTCGGCAAGGTCTGCGTGCCCGGCACGGTCGCTGTCGTCGAGCTGATGGAGATCAAGCGGTTCAGCCACATCATGCACATGAGCTCGACGGTCTCGGGCGAGCTGCGCGCGGAGGCGACTGCGCTGGACGCCTTCACCGCCACGTTCCCGGCCGGCACCCTCTCGGGTGCGCCCAAGCCGCGGGCCATCGCCCTGATCGACGAGCTCGAGCCGGCCCGCCGCGGGATCTACGGCGGCGTGGTCGGCTACTTCGACCTCGCCGGTGACATGGACACCGCGATCGCGATCCGCACCGCCGTGATCGCCGATGGCCGCGCGACCGTGCAGGCCGGTGCGGGCCTCGTCGCCGACTCCCAGCCGGAGACCGAGTACGTCGAGACCCGCAACAAGGCTGCCGCGGCCCTGCGCGCGATCAGGATCGCCTCGACCCTCCGCCCACCTCCCGCGACGCCATGACCGGTTCCCTCGGGCGCGGGCGTGCCGTCGCCGTCGTGGCGGGCTTGGGGCTCGCCCTGTTCGGGCTGACCCTGCCCACCTGGGCCAGTGCGGTGACCCCCACGACCATCGGGAGCGACGTTGTCTCGCTCGGCGGCGCCGATGCCGCTCCCGGGGTCGCCAGCGCGGGACTCGTGGTGCTGGTATCAGGCCTCGTGCTCGGACTCGCCGGAAGGCTGGCGCGGGTGCTCGCCGTCATCGGCGTCATCGCAGGTGGCGCGCTCGCCGGGGTCTCTGCCGCGCTGTTTCTCGCACGTCCGGAACGCGGCGTGCTCAGCGCCGCGGCCGAGATCAGCGGCGTTCCCCAGATCGAGGGTGACATCGCCGTGGCGCCGTGGCCCGTGATCGCGCTCGTGGTCGCCGCTCTGGCTGTGATCGCGGGAGCGGCGTTGCCGTTCCTGGCCGGCGCGTGGAACCGGGTAGGGCGCCGGTACGAGAAAGGCACCGACGCGCCCGACGTGGGAGCCGCACAGACCCCACGCCGCAGGGCGATGGACGACTGGGACACGCTCAGCCGCGGCGAGGACCCCACCGCCTGAGCCGGAACGCACCACGCAGCCGGTACTCTTGCGAGCGTGGAGCGAGAGACCGTGGGACAGACCGTGATCGTGCGCCAGGTGAACGGCGCGAACGTCGAGGAGCCCGTCGGCCTCCCGCCGATGGCCGCCCACGCGAACGAGGGCAAGACGATCGCCGGCTGGACCCTCATGTGGCTCGTGGGCATCGGAGCGCTCATCGTCGCCATCGGGATGCCGATGGGCTCGACCCCGCTGATGATCGCGGGGATCGCCGTGGCGATCATCGGCCTCGCAGCGAGCGCGATCCTGCGCGCGATGGGCCACGGACAGCCGCGCACGGCTCGAGCGCCCGCCGAAACCCCCTGAGCAATGTCGTACAACTCCGCACCTCCGCCGAGCGGTGGCGTCAACCCTTACGGCGAGGTCCCCGAGGACGGCTCCACCCCGTACGGCACGCCGCCGCCCCCACCGCCGCCGAGCACGCCGTCCTGGCAGACACCCAGTGACGCCCCGACCTCCGGCTACGGCACACCGCCTCCCGCACCGTCCGGCGCCCCCAGCTACGGCACCCCACCTCCCGGGCAGAGCTTCGGCGGCCCGGTCGCGCGCCCCCCGCACTACTCGCCCTACACCTCCGCGAGCCGGTACCCAGGCGCGCCGGGTTACGGCGGCTGGATCGCCAGCTCGCGCGACAACGGCAAGGGCACCGGCGCGCTGGTCATGGGGATCCTCAGCATCGTGCTGTGCGCCGGGTCCCTCCTCGGCGTCGGCCTCGGCATCGGTGCGATCATCATGGGCGTCCAGGGGCGCAAGGCCGCTCAGGGAGGCACCGCAGACAACTCTGGCGTCGCGACCACCGGCCTCGTCCTGGGCAGCATCGGGGTGGGTCTCAGCGTGCTGAGCTCGTTCAGCTACCTGGCGACGTTCCTCACCGGGTGAGGACCGAACCGGCGCGTCGCCGCATCCGCACGCCGGTGCTGGTCGGCAGCATCCTCGCGGCGGGAACGCTCGTGGTCGCGATCCGCGACCCGCACGAGGGCGGCTACCCCCTCTGCCCGCTGCTGGCGCTCACCGGCTTCGCCTGCGCCGGCTGCGGTGGTCTGCGCGCCGCGCACGATCTCGCTGTCGGCGACCTCTCCGGCGCCTGGGCGATGAACCCGTTGCTGACGATCGCGATGCCGGTCGTGGCAGTGCTGTGGCTGGTCTGGTTGATCCGCGCGGCGACCAACCGGCCGCCCTGGCGCCCGCCCGCCTGGATGTTCGTGGCGCTCCTCGGCATCGCGGTCGTCTTCTCCGCGTTGCGCAACGTTCCGGCGTTGCACGGCGCGCTCGGCCCAGCGTGATCCGCCCTGCGTGAGACGTGGTCGGGGAGCCACGCGGAGCCAACTAGCATGGTCGACGTGGTGAGCGAGGCAGACATCGTGAGCAGGTCGAGCAGAGCATGACCGTGCTCGACGACATCGTCGCCGGTGTCCGCGACGACCTGGCGCGCCGGGAGGCACAGGTGCCGCTCGCGCAGATGAGGGATCGTGCGCACGAGCAGGCGCCCGCACGCGACGTGTCTCGCGCGTTGCGGGACGACGACGCGGTCACCGTGATCGCCGAGGTCAAGCGCTCCAGCCCGTCCAAGGGTCCGCTTGCTGACATCCCGGACCCGGCCGCGCTGGCCGCCGAGTACGAGGCCGGCGGCGCCGCCATGGTGAGCGTCCTCACCGAGGAACGTCGGTTCGGTGGTTCGCTCGCCGACCTCGCGGCCGTGCGCGCGGTGGTCGACATCCCGGTGCTGCGCAAGGACTTCGTGGTCTCGCCCTATCAGGTCTTCGAGGCCCGCGCGCACGGCGCGGACGCCGTGCTGCTGATCGTGGCCGCACTGGAGCAGCCGGTGCTCACCGGTCTGCTGGAGCGGGTGGTCTCGCTCGGGATGACGCCGCTGGTCGAGGCGCACACCGCCGAAGAGGTGGATCGTGCGCTGGATGCCGGTGCCGGCGTGATCGGGATCAATGCCCGCAACCTGCACACGCTCGAGGTGGACCGTGAGACGTTCGCGGTGCTCGCGCCGCGCGTGCCGTCCGGCGTGGTCGTGGTCGCCGAGTCCGGTGTGCGTGGCCCGCACGATGTGCTCGACTACGCCCGCTGGGGTGCCCATGCCGTGCTCGTGGGCGAGGCGCTGGTGACCACCGGCGACCCGCGCGGAGCCACCTCCGACATGGTCGCAGCCGGCGCGCACCCGGCACTGCGGTCCGTGCGTCCGTGACCGGCGAGGAGGAGCCGATCGCCGCGCTCCGTGCCGCGACGGGCCCCTACTTCGGTGACTACGGCGGCCGGTTCGTCCCGGAGGCCCTCATCGCGGCGCTCGACGACCTCTCGGTCGCCTGGGACAAGTCACGCGAGGACCCCACCTTTCAGCTCGAGCTGGCCACGCTCGCCCGCGACTACACCGGACGCCCCTCACCGATCACCGAGGTGCCACGGTTCGCCCGCAGCGCCGGAGGCGTCCGTGTGGTGCTCAAGCGCGAGGATCTCAACCACACCGGCTCGCACAAGATCAACAACGTGCTCGGGCAAGCCCTGCTGACCAAGCGGATCGGCAAGACCCGCGTGATCGCCGAGACCGGGGCGGGACAGCACGGCGTCGCGACCGCGACAGCCGCGGCGCTGTTCGGCCTCGAGTGCACGATCTACATGGGCGAGGAGGACACCCGCCGGCAGGCCCTCAACGTGGCCCGGATGCGTCTGCTCGGGGCCGAGGTCATCCCGGTGAGCACCGGCTCGCGCACCCTCAAGGATGCGATCAACGAGGCGTTCCGCGACTGGGTCGCCCACGTGGAGACCACGAACTACGTGTTCGGCACGGTCGCGGGCCCGCACCCGTTCCCGGCGTTGGTGCGTGACCTGCAGAAGATCATCGGGGAGGAGGCGCGCGAGCAGGTGCTCGATCGCTACGGGACCCTCCCCACCGCCGTCGTCGCCTGCGTGGGCGGCGGTTCCAACGCGATGGGTATCTTCCACGCGTTCTTGGACGACCCGGATGTCGCTCTGCTCGGCTGCGAGGCGGCCGGTGACGGCGTCGACACATCGCGGCACGCCGCCACGATCTTGCGCGGCGCACCGGGCGTGCTGCACGGCGCCAAGAGTTACCTTCTGCAGGACGAGGATGGCCAGACGATCGAGTCCCACTCGATCAGCGCCGGACTCGACTACCCAGGCGTCGGCCCGGAGCACTCGTGGCTGGCCGATCTCGGCCGGGCGACCTACCGCGGCATCAGCGATGCGGAGGCGATGGACGCCTTCGCGCTGCTGTCCCGCACCGAGGGCATCATTCCCGCGATCGAGTCGGCGCACGCACTGGCGGGCGCCCTGACGCTGGGTCGAGAGATGGTCGACGGCGGAGCGAACCCCGAGGAGATCACTCTCCTCGTGAGTCTGTCGGGTCGTGGGGACAAGGACGTGGAGACCGCGATCGACTGGTTCGGCCTCACCGGGAACGGCGGGCCTGGGTTGCGCGGCACAGATGAGCAGGAGCAGCGGTGACCGGGGAGCGTAGGACCGCCGGAGCGGCGATCGACGATGCCCGCGCGCAGGGACGTTCGGCTCTGGTCGTCTACCTGCCGGTCGGGTACCCGGACGTCGAGACCTCGATCGACGCGGCCCGCACCGCTGTCGAGGCGGGCGCCGACATCATCGAGCTGGGCCTGCCGTATTCCGATCCGGGTATGGACGGCCCGGTCGTGGCGGCGGCGGCGCAACAGGCACTCGACGGGGGCGTGCGCATCTCGGACGTGCTGCGTGCCGTCGCGGAGGTCGCGTCAACCGGTGCGGCGACCCTGGTGATGACGTACTACAACCCCGTGCTGCGCTATGGCGTACAGCGATTCGCGAACGACTTGGCGGCCGCCGGCGGCGCCGGACTGATCACGCCCGACCTGATCCCGGACGAGGCGGGGGAGTGGGTCGCCGCAGCGGATGCCCACGGGCTCGACAAGGTGTTTCTGGTCGCTCCGAGCTCGACCCCCGAGCGGCTGGAGATGACGGTCGGTGCGGCCCGCGGATTCGTCTACGCTGCGTCCACGATGGGTGTCACAGGTGTACGGGCGACAGTGGGCAGCGGTGCCGAGGTGCTGGTCGCGCGTACCCGTGCCGCCGGCGCCGAGCGGGTGTGCGTGGGCATCGGAGTCTCGAACGGTGAGCAGGCGTCGGAGATCGCCGCCTTCGCGGACGGCGTGATCGTCGGGTCTGCTGCTGTCCGTGCCTTGGGCAGCGCGCCCGGTGCCGAGGGCATCGACGCGTTGCGTTCGCTGGTCATCGACCTGCGCCGCGGTGTGGAGTCCGGGGTGTCGGCGTGAACGGCATCCCGAGCCCGGCACAGGGCGTCTGGTACCTCGGGCCGATCCCTCTCCGGGCATACGCGATCGCGATCCTTGCCGGCATCGTGATCGGCGCGTGGATCGCCAACAAGCGCTACCGCTCCCGTGGCGGGCCCGAGGGTGCGCTGATCGACGCGGTGATGTGGGCTGTGCCGTTTGGGATCGTCGGCGCCCGGATCTACCACGTGCTGTCCTCACCGGACCGCTACTTCGGCCCCGACGGCAACCTGGCGCTGGCACTGCGGATCTGGGAGGGCGGGCTCGGTATCTGGGGCGCGATCCCGGCCGGTGCCCTCGGTGCGTGGATCTCGCTGCGGCGTGCCGGGCTGCGGCTGACGCCGCTGGCGGACGCGATCGCCCCGGCGTTGCTGGTGGCACAGGCGATCGGCCGCCTGGGCAACTACTTCAACCAGGAGCTGTTCGGCGCCCCGACCACGCTGCCGTGGGGTCTGCAGATCGACCAGGCCCATCTGCGCGCCCAAGGCCTGGACTTCGCCGAGGGCACCCTCTTCCATCCGACGTTCCTGTACGAGTTGCTCTGGAACGTGGCCATGGCCGTGCTGATCATCTACCTCGACCGCAGGTTCGCGCTGCGACACGGTCGCGTGTTCTGGCTCTACGTCGCGTTGTACACGCTCGGCCGTGGCTGGATCGAGATGCTTCGGATCGACGAGGCCGAGCAGGTGCTGGGGCTGCGGCTCAACGTCTGGACGTCGATCATCGTGCTGCTGGTGGCGGTGGCGGCGTTCGTGATCATCGGACGCCGGACTCGCGGCGTCGAGGACCCGATCTGGATCCCGGGCCGTGAGCCCGAGGCCGAGGCCGACGAGGACGAGGCGGAGCCCGATGAGGCGGACGTCGTCGAGGACGAGGAGTCGCGGGAGCCCGACGACCCTCTCGTCGACGATGCTGACAGCGAGGCCGACCAGGCACCCGTCGACGACGACGATGCCGCAGAACGGCCGGACTCGCGCCTCGCGGACTGACACGACGTCAGCATCGCGCGTTTCGCTATCCTGACCAGGCATCACGGGCCGACGACGTCCCTCGCCAGTACGACGACTGCGATCTCGGTCGCAGCGGGAGGACGGACCCCATGAGCATGAACGAGCACCACGGGCTCCCGTTCAGCGCCCGGCCGCCCGCCCAGGGCCTGTACGACCCTGCCGCCGAGCATGATGCCTGCGGGGTGGCGTTCGTAGCGACGCTGCGCGGCACGGCGGGCCGCGACATCGTGGACGCCGGCCTGACCGCGTTGCTCAACCTCGATCACCGTGGCGCCGTCGGAGCCGAGGAGAACTCGGGTGACGGCGCCGGCATCCTCACCCAGGTGCCCGATGCATTTCTGCGCGATGTCGTGGCCGCCGATCTGCCTGCGCCCGGTCACTACGCGATCGGGATGGTGTTCCTTCCCGCGGATCCTGATGCCCTCGATGCGGCGATCCAGGGCATCGGTGCGATCGTCGCCGAGGAGAACCTGGTGGTCCTCGCGTGGCGTGATGTCCCGGTCACAGCCGACCTCGTGGGTCCGACGGCTCGCGCATGCATGCCGGTCTTCAAGCAGCTCGTGGTGGCCTCGCGTGACCGCCGGCTGCGCGACATCGACCTCGACCGCCGTGCGTACCGGGTACGCAAGCGTGCCGAGCACGAGCACGGTGTCTACTTCGCCTCGTTGTCCTCGCGCACGCTCGTCTACAAGGGCATGCTGACGACCACGCAGTTGGAGCCGTTCTTCCCCGATCTGTCCGACCCGCGGTTCGCCACCGAGATCGCGCTGGTGCACTCGCGTTTCTCCACCAACACGTTCCCGTCATGGCCGCTGGCGCACCCGTTCCGCCTGGTGGCGCACAACGGCGAGATCAACACCGTGCGCGGCAACCGCAACTGGATGGCGGCTCGCCAGGGCACGCTCTCCTCCGAGCTGCTCGGCGAGGTGCGCGACCTGCTGCCGATCTGCAGCGAGGACGAGAGCGACTCGGCAAGCTTCGACGAGGTGCTCGAGCTGCTGCACCTCGGCGGCCGGTCACTGCCGCACGCGGTGCTCATGATGATCCCCGAGGCGTGGGAGAACCACGCCACGATCACGCCAGAGCGGCGCGCGTTCTACGAGTACAACGCCACGATCATGGAGCCCTGGGACGGACCGGCGGCCATGTGCTTCACCGACGGCCGGTACATCGGTGCGGTGCTGGACCGAAACGGCTTGCGGCCGGGGCGATTCTGGATCACCGAGGACGGACTGGTGGTGCTCGCCTCCGAGTCCGGTGTGCTGGACATCCCGCCCGAGAAGGTCGCGCGCAAGGGGCGCCTGGCGCCCGGGCGGATGTTCTTGGTGGACACCGGGGTGGGCCGTGTGCTGGAGGACTCCGAGATCAAGTCCGAGCTGGCCGCCCGGCTCCCGTACGAGAAGATGCTCGCCGACAACCTCGTGCATCTGACCGACCTGCCGGACCGGGAGCACGTGGCGCACTCGCGCAGCTCGGTGCTGCGGCGCCAGCAGACGTTCGGCTACTCCGAGGAGGAGCTGCGGATCCTGCTGCGGCCGATGGCTGCCGCGGGCATCGAGGCGCTCGGATCGATGGGGACGGACACTCCGATCGCGGTGCTGTCCTCGCGCCCACGGCTGTTGTTCGACTACTTCACGCAACTGTTCGCCCAGGTGACGAACCCGCCGCTGGACGCGATTCGCGAAGAGCTGGTCACCTCGCTCGGCGGCGCGATGGGGCCCGAGCCCAACCTGCTGCTCGACAGCGAGGCGCACGCGCGCAAGCTCGTGATCCCGTTCCCCACGATCGACAACGACCAGCTCGCGAAGATCAAGCACATCCACCGGACCCGCGGCCCTGGCAAGGACTTCTCGGCGGTGACGATCCACGGCCTCTACCCGGTCGCCGGCGGTGCTCGGGCGCTCGAGCAGCGGCTCGAGGAGATCTTCGCCGAGGTCGACGACGCGGTCGAGCGGGGGGTGAGCTTCATCGTGCTCTCCGATCGCGATTCCGACCACGAGCTCGCGCCCATCCCGTCCCTGCTGCTGACCGCCGCGGTGCACCACCACACGCTCAAGCGTCAGACCCGCACCAAGATCTCGTTGCTGGTCGAGGCCGGCGACGTGCGCGAGGTGCACCACGTGGCGCTGCTGATCGGCTACGGGGCCGCGTGCGTGAACCCCTACCTCGCGATGGAGAGCGTGGAGGAGCTGGTGCACTCCGGTGTGGTGCTCGACGTCACCCCGGAGCACGCCGTGAGCAACCTCATCAAGGCGCTCGGCAAGGGCGTGCTCAAGGTGATGAGCAAGATGGGCATCTCGACCGTGGCCTCCTACCGCGGGGCTCAGGTGTTCCAGGCACTCGGCCTCTCGCAGGAGCTCGTGGACCGCTACTTCACGGCGACCCCGACCCCGCTGGGGGGCGTGGGTCTCGACGTCATCGCCGCGGAGGTCGCGGCCCGGCACGCCACCGCCTACCCCCGGAGCGGCATCCCGGCCGCCCACCGGCGGCTCGAGGTGGGCGGCGAGTACCAGTGGCGACGCGAGGGCGATCCGCACCTGTTCGACCCTGAGACGGTGTTCCGGCTGCAGCACTCCACCCGCAACCGCAGGTTCGACGTGTTCCGTGACTACACACGCCGGGTGGACGAACAGAGCACCCGGCTGATGACGCTGCGCGGGCTGTTCTCGTTCAAGGAGGGTGTCCGGGCGCCGATCCCGATCGAGGAGGTCGAGCCGGTCAGCGAGATCGTCAAGCGGTTCTCCACAGGCGCGATGAGTTACGGCTCCATCTCGCAGGAGGCGCACGAGACGCTCGCGATCGCGATGAACACCCTGGGTGGCAAGTCGAACACCGGCGAGGGCGGTGAGGACACCGACCGACTTCATGATCCTCGACGGCGGAGCGCGATCAAGCAGGTCGCGTCGGGTCGGTTCGGGGTCACCTCGGACTACCTCGTCAACTCCGACGACATCCAGATCAAGATGGCGCAGGGCGCGAAGCCGGGCGAGGGCGGGCAGCTTCCCGGCGGCAAGGTGTACCCGTGGGTGGCGAAGACGCGACACGCGACGCCGGGGGTCGGGCTGATCTCGCCGCCGCCGCACCACGACATCTACTCGATCGAGGACATCGCCCAGCTGATCCACGACCTCAAGAACGCGAACCCGCAGGCGCGGGTGCATGTCAAGCTGGTCTCGGAGGTCGGGGTGGGCACCGTCGCCGCAGGCGTGTCGAAGGCCCATTCGGACGTGGTGCTGATCTCCGGGCACGACGGCGGCACGGGTGCCAGCCCGTTGACCTCCCTCAAGCACGCGGGCGGACCGTGGGAGATCGGCCTCGCCGAGACGCAGCAGACGCTCGTGCTCAACAACCTGCGCGACCGCATCGTGGTGCAGACCGACGGCCAGCTGAAGACCGGCCGCGACGTGGTGATCGCCGCGCTGTTGGGCGCCGAGGAGTTCGGGTTCGCCACCGCGCCGCTGGTCGTCTCCGGCTGCATCATGATGCG
>NZ_JBMDXJ010000350.1:0-7593 GCF_048594945.1 Pseudactinotalea sp.
CTCGTGGCGCAGGCGGCGCTCGAGACGCCCTGGTCCTCGGGCTCCTCGGCCACCGGCTCGTCTTCGGCCAGGTAGTCCGAGCTCACCCAGGCCACCTCGTCGTTCCAGATGATCTGGGTCCAGCCGTCCCGGGTCTCGCCGGTCACATCGACCGGGTCCGCCCATGCGAGCGTGGTCACCTGCTCGTCCTCCGCCGACGGGCCCGATCGCACGTTGACGGCGGTGGTCGCCCACTGCTGGCCGGTCACCTCGGGCAGCGGTGCCTCGAATGCCTGCCCGACGGCGTCCCGCACCTCGGGCGTCGGAGTCTCCCCTCGTACCTGGGAGCGCCCCGCGACGCGCTCGTCACGCCCGTCGAGGGCGGCGCCGTCGGTGCCGTCGAAGACCAACGGTTGCTCCGCCGTCGGGCTGGTCTCCGCGGGCATCGCCGCGGCGAGGGTGGCGAGGGCGAGAGTGCCGACGCCGAGCGCACGGACGAGCGGCATGCGCCGGGTCGTGGTGGCGCGGTGGCGTGCTGCTGGCACGTGGTTCCTGACGGTCGATCGGTCACGGGTCGCAGCATCGTAACCAAATCGTTATCAACTGTCAGATCGCGTGAGGTGGGTCACCAGACCGCGCTCCCCCGCTGCCATCACCCGGCCGTGCGCCCACGTGGCGGGGCGCCGTAGCAGCGGCGACCGCAGCAGCGGCCGCGCCGGGGTCACGTGCCAGAGGATCGTCGCGACGCAGCCGGAGATCGCGGGTGCGACCGACCACGCGCCTCGGCCACGCAGATCGCCCACCACGCGGGCGCTGGCACGGTGCGGCGGGTCCGCCTCGACGATCTCCACGCCGAAGCCGAGTCGGTGCCCGAGCGGGCTGCCGACCACGAGGTGGACGCGCTGACCGAGCCCGTCGGGGCCTGCCTGCCGCACAGTGGTGGCGGCCAGCATGCCCACCCACCAGCGCGGCCAGCCCTCGACCCGCTCCACGGCCGCCCACACCTGCTCCGGCGATGCCGGAAGGTGCCATGTGGAGCTGAGCCGGTACATCACCTCATCATCGCGGCTGCCGGGCGTGGCTGTCCGTTGCGGAACTCGCCGCAATGCCGGTGCCGATGCAGCGGCCCGCATCGGCGTGACTCAGCTGCCATCTCGGCACGCTGGTCACGCCACAACAGCGACCGGCGTGACACACGTGCCGAGATGGCACGCTGCTCACGCCCACACCCGGGCGCGGGGAGGGCCGACCCGGCCTGTCGGTACCCGATGCGAGGATGGCGGCATGTGCGGCAGATACGCCTCGTTCAAGGAGTCGCAGGATCTCGCGGACGCGTTCGACGTCGAGGACATGACCGACGCAGCGCGGGAGGTGATGGCGAGCTGGAACGTCGCACCGACCGATGGGGTCCGGATCATCGTCGACCGGGCGCCGAAGCTCGATGGCGATGCCGCTGAGGATGCACCGGTGCGACGTGAGATGCACCTCGCCCGGTGGGGTCTGGTCCCCCCGTGGGCGAAGGACGTCTCCATCGGTGCGCGCATGATCAACGCCCGCAGCGAGAGCCTCACCGACAAGCCGGCCTTCACGAAGCCGGCCGCCACCAAGCGGTGCCTCGTGCTCGCCGACGGCTATTACGAGTGGCAGAAGGTCACGCTCCCCGGTGAGGACAAGCCGGTCAAGGTGCCGCACTACATCCACCCGACCGACGGCGCACCGATCGCGTTCGCAGGCCTGTACTCGTGGTGGCGCGACCACAGCAAGGACGACGACGACCCGGACCGGTGGCTGCTGTCGACCACCATCGTCACCGCACCGGCCCGCGACGGACTGGAGGCCATCCACGACCGCGAGCCATCGATGCTCACGCGCGAGGTTGCGCAGGCGTGGCTCGACCCGGGCGTGACCGACCTGGACCAGGTGCTGGCGATGCTCGCCGAACCCGCACCCGCACTCTCCTGGTACGAGGTGGGCCGAGCGGTGGGCAACGTGCGCAACAACGGGCCGGAGCTGCTGGAGCCCGTCTGAGCGACTCCGCCTCGGGTCGGATACACCTCTGGTCCCGCAGCGGGACGCCGACGCGAGCGAGGATCCCTAGGCTGATCGGCGTGACCGCCCCGCCGACCGACCCTGCGCCACCACCGCATGGCGTCGTCACGCCGTCGGCGGGAGACGTCTGGTTCAGCGCGGTTCTCACGCTCACGTTCGGACTGCTTCCGGTGGCCTATGGCGGCGTCGGCGGTACGAACATGCTGATCCTGACGCTGGCCACCCTGCTCGGGTTCGTGCAGCTGATCGCGCTCGTCTGGCGCCGCTCGCACCCTCAGCGCACAGCGATCATCGTGGCCGGCGCAGCCGTGGCCCACTTCGCGCTCGGCCAGTTCCTCCAGCCTTCCGACGTGGCCGTCCTGGTCGCGCTGTACTCGGTCACGGCGTTCAGCCGCAACGGCAAGAGCCGCATCTGGGTGCTGGTGGCGATGGGCGGCGCCGCCATGGTGGGGGCAGGCTTCGCGGTGTCCGACTGGGTCGGCCTCGGGCCGGCGATCGCCGCGGGCACGTTCTTCTTCGTGGGCTGTGCCGCGCTCGCGCTGACCGCCTGGGCGCTCGGCCTCATGCGCCGCGCCCGCTACCTGCAGCAAGAGTCGCTGGCGGAACGCGCAGCGCGGCTGGAGCGTGAGCGCGACCAGCTCGCCCAGATCGCCACCCAGGCCGAGCGCACCCGGATCGCGCGCGAGATGCACGACATCGTCGCTCACTCCCTGTCGGTCGTGATCGCCCAGGCCGACGGCGGTCGGTACGCAGCCAAGGCCAGTCCCGAAGCCGCTGAACGCGCCTTGCTCACGATCTCCGAGACCGGTCGTGCGGCGCTCGCCGATATGCGGCGGATCCTCGGGGTACTCCGCACCGACGACGCCAACAGCGCCGATCTGGTGCCGCAGCCCGGCGACACCGATGTGGCGGCACTGGTGGCGTCGATGAAGGACACCCTGCCGGTGTCGCTGATCGAGATGGGCACCCCGCGCCCGCTGCCTCCCGGCACCGGCGCCACGATCTACCGGATCGCGCAGGAATCGCTCACCAACATCCTCAAGCACGGCGGGCCGGAGGCAAAGGCGACCGTTCTGCTGCAGTGGGCGGCGCAGCACGTGGTGCTGCAGGTCGACGACGACGGCCGCGGCGCCGCCGCCAGCTCCGACGGCGCCGGCCACGGCGTGCTCGGCATGCGGGAGCGCGCCGCGATGCTCGGCGGCACCCTGTCCGCCGGCCCACGCGCGGGCGGCGGCTACCGTGTCCGCGCCGAGATCCCGGTCCCGGGCGGGCAGGCGAGGTCGACCACCCTGGGCGACCCACCGCCGTCGGGCACTCCCTACGCACCACCGACCACACCCGCACCCCCGATCGAGGACAGGACGACATGACCGAGGACAGCACCGACAGCCCGATCAAGGTCGCGCTGGTCGACGACCAGCAACTCGTGCGGGCCGGTTTCGCGCTGGTGATCAACTCCCAGCCGGACATGGAGGTGTCGATCGAGGCGGGTGACGGCGCGCAGGCGCTGCGGCTGCTCGGCAGCCACCCGGTGGACGTGGTGCTGATGGACGTGCGGATGCCCAACATGGACGGCCTCGCCGCCACCGCCGCGCTCACGGAGCCGGGCGACGGGCCCAAGGTCATCATCCTCACCACGTTCGACCTCGACGAGTACGTGCTGCGCGCGATCAAGGCCGGCGCCTCGGGGTTCCTGCTCAAGGACACCCCGCCGGAGGACATGCTGGCCGCGATCCGCACCGTGCACCACGGCGAGGCCGTGATCGCCCCCTCCTCGACCAAGCGGCTGATCGGGCACCTCGCGAGCGTGCTCCCCGATGCCGAGCGCACTCCCCCGGCGGTGCTGGACTCCCTGACCGACCGCGAGCGCGAGGTGCTCGTGCTGATGGCACGCGGCCGCTCCAACACCGAGATCGCGGGCGACCTGTTCGTGGCCGAGGCCACTGTGAAGACCCATGTGGGCCGGGTGCTCGCCAAGCTCGGCGCACGGGATCGCGTGCAGGCCGTGGTAGTCGCCTACGAGACCGGGCTGGTCAACCCCGGGTCGTGAGGTATCCACCCACGGGATGACGGCAAGACCAGACCGGGGCGCGACGCACGTGCCGGTGAGGCATCCGTAGCGTCGTCACCATGACGCAGACCATGCCCACGCCTTCACCTGACCAGACAGCTCGCAGCGCGGTTCGCGCCGCCGGGCTCACCAAGATCTACGGCCGCGGCGACGTCGCGGTGCATGCGCTCGACGGCGTGGATGTCACCTTCGCGGCGGGTGAGTTCACCGCGATCATGGGGCCGTCCGGATCCGGCAAGTCGACGCTGATGCACCTGCTGGCCGGGCTCGACAGCGCCACCGCCGGGCAGGCATGGCTGGGCGAGACGGAACTGACCTCGCTGTCGGACGACCAGCTCACCGTGTTGCGCCGCGAGCGCGTCGGGTTCGTGTTCCAGTCCTTCAACCTGCTGCCGATGTTCACGGCCGACCAGAACATCGCGCTGCCGTCCCAGCTCGCCGGTTCGAAGCTCGACGCCGCGTGGAACGAGACCCTGATCGGCACGCTCGGGCTGGCAGACCGGCTCACCCACAAGCCGCACGAGCTCTCGGGCGGACAGCAGCAGCGCGTTGCGATCGCACGCGCCCTGTCCACCAAGCCGGACGTGGTGTTCGCCGATGAGCCCACCGGCAACCTCGACTCCCGATCCGGCACGGAGGTGCTCTCGTTCCTGCGCCGCTCGGTGCGCGAGCTGGGGCAGACGGTGGTCATGGTCACGCACGATCCTGCGGCCGCGGCCTACGCGGACCGGGTGGTGCTGCTCGCTGATGGTCGGATCGCCGGGTCGATCTCCGACCCGACGCCCGAGAGCGTGCTCGCCGGCCTCGACGCGCTCCGCCAGCCCGCCGCGACCGAGGTCCGCTGATGCTGCGCGCAACCCTCGACCAGATGCGTGCCTCGGCGGGACGGCTCACCGCCGCGGGCATCGCGATCCTGCTGGGCACCGCCTTCGTGGCGGCGAGCCTGCTCGCCTCCGCCACCATGCGGCAGGCCACGCACGATGCTTTCACCGCCTCCTACGCCGATGCCGACCTCGTGGTCACCGCGCAGGGCGACCCGCTCACGTCGGCCTCGGCGCAGGACATCCGCGAGCTCGACGGCGTGGCCGCCGCCGACATGCAGGCCTACTTCGGGGTGGAGCTCACCGGGCCGGCGGCCACCGAGTTCGTCTCGATCGCCCCGACTCCCAGTGCCGAGAGCTTGGCCGTCGGATCCCTCGACGAGGGGCGCGAGGCCACCGCACCCGGGGAGATCGTGCTCTCCTCCGACGTGGCCGAGCGGCTCGGGGTCACGATCGGTGACCGGCTGAGCTCCGCCTGGGAGACCTGGGACCCCGAGGCCGACGCGTCCGAGACCCACAGCGAGTCGCTCGAGGTGGTGGGTCTGCTGGCGACGACCAGCAACTTCTTCGCCATGAGCTCGGGCGGCCGCGTGGACGCCGGTCAGCTCGACGAGTGGCGCACCGCCCAGAACGGCACCGACGAGTTCTACGGCAGCGTGCTCATCGCGCTCGCGGACGGCACTGACCTCGAGACCGTCCGCAGCCAGATCGAAGGACTGCCCACGGCCACCGGTGCGGCCGTGCAGACCGTGCCCGAGCTCGCCGAGCAGCGCACCGCCGCCGAGACCGGCTCCAACGTCACCTTCCTCGTGGTGATGCTCGCGTTCGCTGCCGTGGCGCTCTCGGTCGCCGGCCTGGTCATCACCAACACGTTCCAGGTGCTGGTGGCGCAGCGCACGCGCACGCTCGCACTGCTGCGGTGCGTCGGTGCCAGCCGTGGCCAGATTCGCCGCTCCGTGCTGGGTGAGGCCGCGCTGCTGGGCCTGCTCGCCTCGGTGGTTGGACTCGCGGCCGGGACCGGCGTGGTCTTCGGCGGGGTGCGGCTGCTCTCGGACTACTTCCCCAGCTCCACGGTCGCCTCGGTCCCGTTCGGCTGGCAGGTACCCGTGGTGACGATCGGTGTCGGGGTGCTCGTCACGGTGCTCGCTGCCCTGGTTCCCGCCCGCATGGCCACTCGGGTCGCACCGGTGGCTGCGCTGCGCCCGATCGAGGGCGGCGGTACCGACGAGCAGGCCAGGCGCGGCCGATTCGTGCTCTCGGTCAGCGCGGCCGTGATCGGTGCCCTCATGCTGGCCGGCGGCGTGGCGCTCGCGCTGTCGCTGAGCCAGACCGACGCTGCCGACGCCGGCATGCTCGGTGGCCTGGCCCTCGGCATTGTCGGTGGCCTGATCTCTCTGACCGGCCTGCTGGCGGGCTCGGTGTTCCTGGTGCCCCGGCTGCTCCCGATGCTCGGACGACTGGCCGGTCGCGGGATCCCCGCGCAGATCGCCACCGCGAACGCGGTGCGCAACCCTCGCCGCACCGCCGCCACCACGAACGCCCTGGTGATCGGTGTCGCTCTTGTGGTCATGATGTCGACCGGCGCGTTCTCGGCACGTCAGACGCTGCTGGGCCAGCTGGACGACACCTTCCCGGTGGACGTGACCGCCCAGGTCGGCGACAGCACCCAGACGCTCACGCCGGCGCAGGCGGACGCGATCGCCAGCACCGACGGCGTCGAGTCGACCGCGTCGTTGCGCAGCGAGGGCGTCACCCTGGACTCCCCGGACATCTCGACCGGGATCACGATGATGTCGGTCGAGGAGGGCGACCTCGCGGCCGTACTGCGCACGGATCTGGCCGACGAGCTCGATGACAACACGCTGCTGCTGGGAGGCCTCTACGGCGACAACATCGAGGACGGCGACACGGTCACGATCACCGCAGCGGACGGCACCACTGCCGAACTCCAGGTGGTGCGCGCCCGTGTGGGCACCTACACCGCGTTGGTGACGCCGGCGACCATGGAGCAGCTCGCGCCTGACGCGGTGGTCACCACGGTGTGGGCCAAGCTGGCGGATGACGCCGACCCCGTCGCGGCTAGTGCCGCTGTGCAGTCGGCGCTCAACGACCTCACGGAAGCCGATCCGTCGGCCCCCGTGCTGCAGGTCGGCGGGGCGGCGATGGAACGTGCCGCGTACGGCCAGGTCATCGACACGCTGCTGGCGGTGGTCCTGGGGCTGCTGGCGGTGGCCGTGGTGATCGCCCTCGTGGGCGTGGCGAACACGCTCTCGCTGTCGGTGATCGAACGACGCCGCGAGAACGCGACGCTCCGAGCGATCGGCCTCAAGCGAGGGCAGCTGCGCGGCATGCTCGCCGTCGAAGGGGTGCTGATCGCCGCCGTCGGCGCGCTCGTGGGCGCGGTCGCGGGGCTGCTGTACGGCTGGGCGGGTGCTGCGGTGGTCCTCGGTGGTCTGGGTGAGGTGCAGTTCGGTGTGCCGTGGCCCCAGCTGGGTGCGGTCGCGGTCATCGCGCTCGCGGCGGGCCTGCTCGCCTCGGTGCTCCCTGCTCGCAGCGCCGTGCGTCAGTCCCCGGTCGCTGCCCTCGCCACCGACTGACCCCACCCCCACCCCGATTTCACTGACGAAACGTCACCGACGTTTCGTCAGTGAAATCGCAGTCTTGACGTTTCGT
>NZ_JBMDXJ010000351.1:0-8277 GCF_048594945.1 Pseudactinotalea sp.
GATGGTCACTACGACATCAGGTGGCGCGTGGTCTCCTCCGACGGGCACCCCATCTCCGGGGTGATCCCGTTCTCGGTGGGTGACGCGGGGGAACGCCCCGCGCAGGAGTCGGTTCCCCCGCCGCAGGCGGAGGAGGCCGAGACCGAGTCGTCGAGCGCGTCCCCCGCTCTTACCCGTCCCGCGCGGACGGCGCACGTGGCGGTCGGCGGGGCGGCGGCGGCACTGCTGCTGGTCTGGGTGATCGGTCGGGTGCGACGGCGGTCCTGAACGGGCCAGCCCACCCCCACACCATTCACTACCTGGAGACACCGATGACACACACCTGGATGACCCCTGCCCGCACCGCTGCGATGGCGATGACCGCGATGCTCGCGCTCGCCGCGTGCGGCACCAGCACCGAGGCCGAACCGGAGGTCGCTGACGAGCTCGTCGTCGTCGACGCCTGGGTGAAGGCCGAGGACGAGGGCATGACCGCCGCCTTCGGCACGCTGGAGAACCCGACCGGAACGGACGTCGAGGTGGTCGCGGTCGCCTCCCCGGCCGCCACCGCCATGGAGCTGCACGAGACCGTGATGAACGACGACGGGCTCATGGTGATGCAGGAGGTCGAGGCGTTCACCGTCCCGGCCGGCGGCAGCACCGAGCTCGAACCGGGCGGTGACCACCTGATGTTCATGGGTCTGACCGGGCCGATCACGGCCGGCGACGACGTCGAGATCACCCTGACCCTGGCTGATGGCTCCGAGGTGACCTTCGTCGCCGTCGCCAAGGACTACGAGGGTGCCAACGAGACGTACGAGGACGGGCACGGCTCGGACGAGCACGGGGAAATGGATCACTGATGGCCGCGCCCGAGAACCTCTCGGGCAGCGCCAGCCGGCGGCAGCTTCTCCTCGGAGGTGCTGCCGCCGGATGGGGTGCTGCCATCGCGTTGGGGGCGGATGCCCTCACCCGCGGCACGCCGGAGCCGGAGGCCGAGAACGGCTCCGTGGTGGTGCCGTTCCATGGGAAGGATCAGGCCGGGCTGACGGTGCGGCCGCAGGCGTGGTCGACGTTCCTCGCACTCGACCTGCGCGCGGACACCGACGCGGATGCGCTGCGGCGCATGATGCGGCTGCTGAGTGACGACGCTGCTCGGCTCACCCGAGGTGAACCCGCGCTCGCGGACTCCGAGCCCGAGCTGGCGACCCGACCGGCCCGGCTGACCGTGACCTTCGCGTTCGGGCCCGCGCTGGTGCAGCGGGCGGGGGGTCAGCGGCCGACCTGGCTCGCGCCGCTGCCCGCGTTCAGCATCGACCGGCTTCAGGAGGCGTGGTCCGGAGGTGATCTGCTGATCGAGGTGGCGGCCGATGACCCGATCACGGTGGCGCACGCCGTGCGCATGCTGCTCAAGGACGCCCGCGCCTTCGGCGACCTGCGGTGGGTGCAGCGCGGGTTCCGCCGCGCCCACGGGTCCGAGCCGGTGGGCACATCGATGCGCAACCTGTTCGGCCAGGTCGACGGCACGGTGAACCCCGGCCCCGACTCCTCCGACTTCGGCGACCTCGTCCGCATCGGCTCAGCCGGGTGGCTCACCGGCGGCAGCAGCCTCGTGGTGCGGCGGATCGCGATGGACCTGGAGGGCTGGGACCGACTCGATCGCCCCGGCCGGGAGGCCTCGGTGGGCCGGCGGCTGGATAACGGCGCACCGCTGACCGGCTCCGACGAGCACGACGAGCCCGACTTCGACGCACGGGACGCCGTCGGGTTCCCCGTGATCGCGGAGTTCTCGCACATGCGCAGGGCTCGGTCGGACGACGCGAGCCAGCGGTTCTACCGCCGCGCCTTCAACTACGACGATCCGCCGGCCCCGGGGCAGATCAGCAACGCGGGACTGATCTTCACCTGCTACCAGGCCGATCCGCTGGCGCAATTCGTGCCGATCCAGCAGCGGCTCGCCGACCTGGACCTGCTGAACGAATGGACCATCCCGATCGGCTCGGCGGTCTTCGCGGTGCCCCCGGGCGCGCAGGAGGGTGGCTTTGTCGGCGCAACCTTGCTGACCTGATCCTGACCTGACCCAGCGTCGACCGGCAGGCATGGTCAGCGTGAGGAGACAGCGGCAGGGTCAGGGCGTGGGAGGTGTCACCGCGAGGAGGATCACGGCGTCGACGGCGCCGTCGTTGCGGAACATGTGCGGCAGGCGCGAGTCGAAGGTGATCGCCTCGCCCGCCAGTACGGGATGGTCGGTGCCCCCGATCGCGGCGACGATCGCGCCCTCGATCACGTACACGCACTCGGCTGAGGCGTGGCTCCGGGGTTCTGCGGCGCTGGTGTCGCCGGGCCTGAGCACGCCGCGGAGCATCTCGAAGTTGCCGCGCCCTGAGGTCAGCCGCTCGTAGGTCAGGAGACCCGTGGGAGCTTGCATCCGGAGTCGTTCGCCCGGGCGTGAGAGGTGCACCTCGGGCGCGTCGGGCTCACGGAAGAGATCGGCGAGGTCGGAGTCGAAGACCTTGGCGAGCCGGCGGAGCGTCTCGATGCTCGGGTCGGTCCGACCGTTCTCCACCTGTGAGAGCAGGCCGGCGGACAGGTCCGTCGCGTCGGCGAGCTGGCGCAGCGTGAGCCCCCGAGCCGAGCGCAGCTCGCGCAGTCGATCCCCCAACATGGCCACTCCCGCATGTTTTGTTCTCGTAAACTTGTTCAGCAACGCTATACATTGTCGTGATTCAGATGATTCCATGTCGGTGAGCCGGCTGCGGAGGAATCCGGGCGGATGCCGTGCCGCGGCCGATGGTGAGGAGAACCATGCAGGATTCCGGATCGCGGCGCGTGCGCGGCGCAGCAGCGGTGGCCGCAGCAGCGGCCCTGGTGATCGCCGGCTGCACCGCAGGCGGCGGCAACGGCGGCGGCGGTGGCGAGGAGGCGTCGACCCAGGGCGGCACCCTCACCGTGAGCACCTCGTTCGTGGTCAACAGCCTCGATCCCGCGCAGGTCTACGAGGCCACGGGCAACCTCAGCGTGCACGCGATGTACGACACCCTGGTCACGTTCGAGGGCGACGACGTGACCACCCCGGTGGGCCTGCTCGCCGAGTCCTGGACCAGCAACGAGGACGCCACCGAGTTCACCTTCCAGCTCCGCGACGACGCCACGTTCGCCGACGGCGACCCGGTCACCGCCGAGGACGTGGTGTTCAGCCTCAACCGGCTCGTCAACCTCAAGGGCAGCCCCTCGGTGATCGTGCAGGGCTTCGTGGCCAGCACGCCGCAGGAGGGCGTCGTCGTCGTCGCCACGGCCGAACCCAACCCCAACGTGCCCACGATCCTCGCGATGCCGGCCACCGGCATCCTCGATGCCGAGGCCGCCCAGGCCGAAGGCGCGCTCGACGGCGAGGACGCCGCCACCAGCGATGCCGCCACCACGTACCTGAACGGCGCCTCGCTCGGCTCGGGCCCGTACGTCCTGGAGTCCTTCGACCCGGCCTCGGAGATCGTGCTGACGGCGAACCAGGATTACTGGGGCGGGCAGCCCGGGTACCAGCGGATCGTCGTGACCAACGTCGAGACCGAGACGCAGAAGCTCACGATGCAGCGCGCCGAGAACGCTCAGGTCGCGCTCGACCTGTCAGGCCGGCTGCTCGAGGACCTGCCGGACACGCTGCAGATCACCGGCAACCAGGACACCTTCTACTTCGTGTCCTTCCACCAGGACCCGGCGATCTCGGAGGTCACCTCGAACCTCGACTTCGTGCGTGCGGTGCGGGCCTCGATGGACTACGCGGGGATCGCCGCCCTGTTCGGGCAGGAGGCGCTGCCGGCAGGCGGCCTGGTGCCGAGCGCGTTCGCCGGCGCATTGCCGGAGCAGGAGGCGCAGGTGCAGGATCTCGACGCCGCAGCCTCCTATCTCGAGGCCTCCGGCATCGAGGATCCGACCGTGAGCCTGATGTACCCCGCGATCACGTACCAGGGCGTGGATCTCGGCACCATCGCGACCAAGATCCAGAACGATGCCGCCCAGGCCGGCATCACGATCGAACTCGACCCGCAGCCGATCGCCTCGTTCCTCGAGGCGCAGTCGGAGGGCAAGGTGCCGTTCCGGTTCAGCCCGCAGTCGCTCAACTACCCGGTGGCGGCCTCGCTGGTGAACAACTTCGCGCCCGGTCAGCCCTCCGCGATGCGGGTGGGGTGGAGCGAGGAGCTCGCGGGGCCCGAGATGGTGGCCGCCGGCGACGCAGTGCTCGCGGCGACCGACCCCGAGGCTCAGGTGCGGGCGATCCAGGACTGGCAGCGGCTGCTCAACCAGGACAGCCCCTACATCTCGCTCGCCTTCAACTCGGGCACCGTGGTGGCGACGGCCGATGTCGCGGGCGCCGTCTACTCACCGGCCGGGTGGCTGATCGACCTGCGGGCGGTCGCGCCGCAGTGACCACGCCGTGACCGGCACGACCGCCACTGCAGCACCACCGACGCCCGCTGGGCCGCCGGCACGTCGAGGGGCGCGCGGCCGTGCGCGCGCGCTGCTCGGTTCGGTCCTGCTCGGGTTCCTGCTGCGGCGGGCGATCATCACGGTCGTGCTGCTGGTCGGCGTCACGCTGATCTCGTTCCTGCTGATCCAGGCGGTGCCGGGCGACACGATGACCGCCACGCTCTCCGAGCAGGCGCTGCAGGATCCCGAGATCGTGGCCGCCTACCGTGCCCGCTGGGGCCTGGACGAGCCGCTGCACGTGCAGTACCTGCTCTATATGCGCAACCTGCTCCAGGGTGACCTCGGTGTCTCGCAGCAGACCGGCCGCCCGGTGCTCGACGACCTCCTCACGTATGTGCCGGCCACCCTCGAGCTCGCGCTGCCGGCGATGATCGGATCGCTCGTGCTCGGCCTCGCGATCGGCCTCTATGCCGCGGTGCGCCACGACCGTTTCGGCGACCACGCCGTTCGCGCCGGAACCCTGGTGGGGCTGTCGACGCCGCCGTTCTGGCTCGCGCTGGTGGTGCTGTACGTCTTCTTCTACCTGCTCGGCGTCTCGCCCTCGGGCGGGCGCCTGTCCACCTGGATCGTGCCGCCGGAGAAGGTCACCGGCTCGGTCATCATCGACTCCGCGCTCGCGGGCCGCTGGGACGCGGTCTGGGACGCGATCCAGCACACCGCGCTGCCGATCCTCGTGCTGACCGTGCTCACCGTGGCGATGCTGGTGCGGTTCGTGCGCTCGGCGATGCTCGAGGTCCTCGACACCGACTATGTGCGCGCCGCCCGCGCCAAGGGACTTCCCACCTCGAGAGTCCTGACGGCGCATGTGCTGCGGGCGGGTCTGGTCCCCGTGATCACGGTGTCGGGTCTGGCGTTCGCCTCGCTGCTCTCGGGCACCGTGCTGGTCGAGCAGATCTTCAGCTGGCCGGGCGTGGGGCAGTACGCGTTCCGTTCGGCCACGGCGTTGGACCTGCCCGCCGTGCTGGGCGTCAGCCTCTTCGTGGCGGTCGTGTACACAGCGGTGAACCTCGTGGTCGACCTGCTCTACGGCCTCATCGATCCACGGATTCGGCTCTCATGACCTCACCCACGACCGAGCCGAACCCGACAGCAGATCAGGACTCCGCCGTCGAGCAATCGATCGACCCGAAGGCCGAGGCGCTGCTGCGGCGGCGGCGCTGGCCGCAGCGGCTGCGGCTGGGGCAGGTGCACTCGATCTGGCGTCAGCCGTCGGTGATCGCAGCCGCGCTGATCCTCGGATTGTGGGTGCTGCTCGCGGTGCTCGCGCCGGTGCTGACGGCCGACCCGATCGAGCAGTCGCCGAACCTGTACCAACCGCCCTCGGGTGCCCACTGGTTTGGCACCGATGAGCTGGGTCGCGACGTGTTCGCGCGCGTGGTCCACGGCGCGCGGCTGTCGCTGCCGCTCGCCGTGGTGATCGTGGCGTTCTCGCTGGCGATCGGAGGGCTGATCGGGCTGCTCGCGGGCTATCTCGGCAGGGTCGCCGACGAGATCCTGATGCGGCTCACCGACCTCGTGTTCGCGTTCCCGCAGATCATCCTGGCGATGGCGGTCGCGGCGGTGTTCGGCCCGAGCACGCGCAACGCCGTGATCGCGCTGATCATCGTGTCGTGGCCGATCTATGCACGTGTGATCCGTAGCGCGGTGCTCTCGATCCGCACCTCGGACTTCCTGGCCTCCTCGCGGCTGCTGGGCGTGGGTCCGTGGCAGGCGCTGCGCCGTGACGTGATCCCCAACAGCGTGGGGCCCGCGGTGGTGCTCGCCACGCTCGAGCTGGGCAACGCGGTGCTGATGCTGGCCGCGCTGTCCTTCCTCGGCCTGGGGCCGCGCCCGCCCGCCGCGGAGTGGGGCGCGATGATCGCCGCGGGCTCGCGCGATCTGTCGATCTGGTGGGTCAGCGTGTTCCCCGGGCTGGCGATCCTCACGGTGGTGCTGGCGTTCAACGTGATCGGTGACGCGCTGCGCGACCGCCTCGACCCCCGTTACGCGAGGGGGATGCAATGAATCACCCCACGGAGGCCTGCTCCTCCGCTTCGATCCTCCGCACACCTCCGCGGGGACCCCGATGAGCGCGCTGCTGAGTCTGGAGGAGCTGGCGATCACGTTGCACGGCGGGCAGCAGGTGGTCCACGACATCTCGCTCGAGGTCCCCGAGGGCCAGATCGTGGGCATCGCCGGAGAGAGTGGTTCGGGCAAGTCGATGACGGCAGCCGCGCTGCTCGGGCTGCTGCCGGACCGATCCGAGGCCTCCGGTCAGGCGTGGTGGCGCGGCGGCACCGAGCCACTCGACCTGCTCACGCTGGACCAGCGCTCCTGGAACCGTGTGCGTGGCCGCCAGATCGCAACCGTGTTCCAGGATGCGACGGCGGCGCTGCACCCGATGCTGAGCGTGGGCACGCAGCTGACGGAGCACATGCGGGTGCATCTGAAGATGTCGCGGCGGCAGGCGCGGGGGCGTGCCGTCGAGCTGCTGGATCGGGTCGCGATCCCTGACCCCGAGGGCGCACTGCGCTCGTATCCGCACCAGTTCTCGGGCGGCATGCGGCAGCGGGTCGCGATCGCCTCGGCGCTCGCGTGCGAACCGCAGCTGCTGATCGCCGACGAGCCCACCACGGCGCTGGACGTCACCGTGCAGGCCGGCATCCTGCGGCTGCTCGAGGACCTCCGCGCGGAGACCGGGCTCTCGGTGCTGTTCATCACCCACGACCTCGCCGTGCTCGCCGCGCTCACCACGCAGGCGTACGTGTTCCGGGAGGGCCGGGTGGTGGAGCGTGGCGCCACCGAAGCGCTGCTGTTCCATCCCGAGCACGAGTACACCAAGACGCTCGTGGCCGCCCGCCCGCAGGCCGACGACTGGGACGAGCGATGACCGCCGCCCTGCAGATCGCCGGCGCGAGCGTGGTCTACCGCTCGCGCGGCCGCGGCGAGGTGCACGCGGTGGACGGCGTGGAACTCGAGGTCGACCGCGGCGAGATCGTGGGCCTCGTGGGTGAGTCCGGCAGCGGCAAGTCCTCGCTGGCCCGCGCCGTGGTGGGGCTCGAGCGGTTGCACGCGGGCTCGATCACGCTCGACGGCGTTCCCGTTGCCCCCCTCGGGTGGCGCACCCGCGCCGATGTGCGCACCCAGATGGTGTTCCAGAGCCCGTACGCCTCGCTCAACCCGCGGCGCACGGTCGGGTCCCAGCTGCGCGACGGCGTCCCTTCCGGCCGCGGTGATCTCACCTCCGCGGTGGCCGGGCTGCTGGAGCGAGTCGGGCTGGAGGCCTCGGCAGCCGCCCGGTACCCGCACCAGTTCTCCGGCGGGCAGCGGCAGCGGATCGCGATCGCGCGGGCGCTCGCGCCACGGCCCGAGATCCTCGTTGCCGACGAGCCGGTCACCGCCCTCGACGCCTCCGCCCAGGCCCAGGTGGTGGAGCTGCTCGGGTCGCTGGTGCGCGATCTCGGGGTCGGGATGCTGTTCATCTCGCATGACCTCGCGCTCGTGCGCCACATCGCGGATCGGGTGGCCGTGATGTACCACGGCCAGATCGTGGAGCAGGGCCAGACCGAACAGGTGTGGCGCGACCGCGCGCACCCGTATACGCGTGAGCTGATTGCCGCCGTGCCGCGCCTCGGCGCCGCCCGCCGTGGTGGTGAGCGCTCGTGACGCAGCCGCCCTGCGCCGTCGCCCGCACGCCGAGTTCGTACCTATGGCTCGACTTCGTACCTCCGCCGGTACGAAGTCGCGCCAACGGTACGAAGTCGAGGGTCGGATGGGGGGTGCGGACGCCCGGCGGGCGGCAGAACAGGATCGATGGAGGTCATGAATGAGTGA
>NZ_JBMDXJ010000352.1:0-3646 GCF_048594945.1 Pseudactinotalea sp.
AGGTCCCGCTGCGGGTTGATCAACGTGCTCACGGCCGTGCCGTCGTCGAAGGCGACGGCGAGCTCGACCGGTCGGGGGCGCGAGCGTGTGCCCTCGTCACCGACCGTCAGTATCCCGATCGCGCAGCGGCGGTGCTCGGCCTGTGCGCCGGTGCTCGACTGCAGGAACCGCACCACCCGGCGGTCGGTCTTCATGTCCTTGGGGAACACCGGCCGCCGCAGCACCAGCCCCGCCAGCGACGTGCACCGGCTCAGCGCCACGTACAGCTGCCCGAAGTCGAACGTGCCGCCGCGGAGATCGACCACGAGCCGGTCGATCGTCTGCCCCTGGCTCTTGTGGATCGTGATCGCCCACGCGAGCGTGAACGGCAGCTGCGTGTAGGTCCCCACGATCTCGCGCCGCAGCGAGCCGCCCACCACGACCGGCCGCGTCACGTCCCAGGTGTGATGCCCGACGGCGACCACTCGCCCGTTCTGCAACCGCACCGTGGCCTCGTTCTCGTGGGGGTCGAACCCCACGATCGTGCCCAGCGTCCCGTTCGCCCAGCGGTCGCTCTGGTCGTTGTTGAGCAGCATCACCTGCGCGCCGACCTTGAACCGCAGCACGTCGGGGACCGGTGGGTCGAAGCCCTCGAGGTCGCCGCTGGCCCAGGCGTGGTGGCTGATCTCGGGGGAGTCGATCGCTTCGAGGTGCGCTCGGTTGTTCGCGGTCACCATCCGGTTGGTCGGCGCGACGGTCAGCCACATCTGCTCCTCGGGCGGCTCGAAGTCCGGGTCCACCCGCGAGTCGAGGTCGTGCCGCGCGGAGCTCAGCAGCGTGCCCTCGCGGATCGCGTTGAGGATCGAGGTGAGCCGGTCGTCGCCCTGCTGGCGGAACACCGTGGTCAGCGAGACCGTCGGGAACGGGTCGTCCCGGTAGCTGTGCGCCGAGAAGAAGTACGGGCTGTCGTAGGCGCCGAGCAGGTGACCGGCCTCCGCCGAGGCCATCACGGGAGGCAGCTGGAACAGGTCACCGACCAGCACCACCTGCACGCCACCGAACGGCTCACCGCGTTGCGGCCCGAACCGCTGCAGTGCCGCTTCGACCATGTCGAGCAGGTCGGCGCGCACCATCGAGGCCTCGTCGATGACGAGCGTCTCCATGCCGCCGATGCTCTCCGCGAACCGCCCGGGGTAGTAGCGGCCGGTGCGTACGTCCTCCAGTGAGGTGCCCGGCCGGAACCCGAACAGCCGGTGCAGCGTGTAGCCGCCCACGTTCAGCGCTGCGATCCCGGTCGGCGCCGCGACCACCACGCGCCGGTCGGTCCGCTCCACGAACTCCCGGACCAACGTCGACTTACCGGTGCCCGCGCGGCCGGTGAGGAACAGGTTCTCGCCCGCCTCGAGCAGCTCGTGCGCGCGGGTGAGCTCGGCGGTCTGCTGCAGCGCGGGCGGGTGGGTCACAGCGGCATTCTCCTTGGTGTCGCGGCGGTCCGTGCCTACGGTGACGGGATGCGACTGCAGGCGGTGACGTACGGCGCGCAGGACCCGGAGCTGCTCGCACGGTTCTGGGCGGGGATGCTCGAACGCGACATCGTCGTCGACGACGACGGGATGCTGCTCCCGGGTGCGGACGGTCAGCTCGGGCTCCGCTTCGAGGCCGATGACGCGCCGCCGCAGCCGCGCCACCGCATGCACCTGCACCTGACGAGCACGAGCCTGGCCGATCAGCAGGCCACCGTCGATCGCGCATGCGACCTCGGCGCCCGGCACCTCGACGTGGGACAGCTACCAGAGGATGGCCACGTGGTCCTCGCCGACCCTGCCGGCTTCGAGTTCTGCGTGATCGAGCCGGGCAACGGATTCCTCGCCGGCACCGGCGCCCTCGGCGAGGTGAGCGGCGATGGCACGCGCGCCGTCGGGTATTTCTGGAGCGCGGCGCTCGGCTGGCCCCTTGTGTGGGATCGAGGCGACCAGACCGTGATCCAGGCACCGGGTGGTGGCACGAAGGTGTCCTGGGATGTGTGGCCCGAGCACTTTCGTGGCGGTGCCGACCAGCAGCGCCTCGAGCTCGTCACAGACTCCGGCGCCCTGGACGCCGAGATCGACTCGCTGGTCAGGCTCGGAGCCACGCACCTGCGGACCACCGACGGTGCCGCTCTCCTCGCCGATCCCGACGGGAGCGAGTTCCGCCTCCGGTGAGACCCGGAGAAGCGGTGGCTGTGGTCCCATCCATCCGGGGGAGCGGTAGGTGTGGTCCCATGAAGCGGCGGTGCGTGGGACCAGGCTCACCGGCCCGGCGACGTCGTGGGACCAGGCTCACCGGTGGGCGGCGGCGCGGCGGTCGTGCCGCGGAGGGCGAGCTGGGTGAGTCTCACGGCGGGTGGATCAGGTTCAGGCTCGTTGCGGATCGCGGCGATCAAGCGGCGCATGGCGTGGCGACCGGCACTCTCGCGGTCCACGACGACCGTCGACAGCGGTGGCGTCGCGTAGCGCATCAGCAGCATGTCGTCCCAGCCGGTCACGCTCAGGCGGTCCGGTACCCGCCATCCCCGGCGCGCTGCCTCGAACAGCACGCCCGCGGCGATCCGATCGCTGGCAGCCACGATCGCCGTGACCGGGGAGTCCGGCTCCAGACCGGCGACCGCCCTGATCCCGGTCTCGGGATGCCAGTCGCCCTCCGGCTCACCGTGCGAGGTCAGTCCACGCTCGTCGATCGCCTTCAGGTATCCGTGCATCCGTGCTTGAGCAGATCGCCAGCCCTGCGGTCCGGCTGCGTGCAGGATGTGCCGGTGGCCGAGATCCGCCAGCGCGTGGACGAGTGATGCCATGGTCTCGACATCGCCGGCGATGGCCTCGACTGCGCGCATGCGGTGGTCGTACTCACCGGTAGCGACCACGGCGCCGGTGCGGTCGGTCGCTGCGGCGATCGGGGCCACGGACAGCACGCCCTCCACCTGCCCGCTGTCGAGCAGCTCGCGCGCGCGTGTGCTCAGTGCCTCAGCGCTCTCGTCGACATCGATGACGATCTCGACGCGGAAGCCGTGCGTGCGTGCCTCGTCAACCGCAGCGTCGACGGTCCGCTCCGGACCGGTCATGGTGGGCAGCACGATCGCGAGGACGCCCGAGCGTCGGGTCCGCATCGACCTCGCCGCGAGGTTCGGCCGATAGCCGAGGGCCTCGACGGCGGCCCGAACAGCCTCGTAGGTCTCCGGCCTCAGCGTGGGGTCGTCACGCAGGAAGCGCGACACGGTCTGGTGGGACACGCCGGCGTGGTGGGCGACCTCACGGATCGTGGGACGTCGGCGTGGGTGAGACATGTGCGCACTGTAGTTGACGCCGAGTGAACGATCACTTATGGTCCCGAGTGAACGATCACTTGACGGCCCGAAGGAGCGCCAGTGCTGGCACATCTCTCCGCCCCGCGTACGTACGCACGCCCGCGGTGCGCCACGTGAGCGCCACGACCGAGCAGCGACCTCCGCAGGTCGAGGGCGCCCCGACTTCCAGTCGCAGGCGCAAGCCTCCGCCTCGTCCGGGTCAGGGGTGGTGGGCGCGGTTGCGTCGTGATCATCCGGTGTTGTTGTTGGCGTTGCCGGGTATTGCGGTGGTGGTGGTGTTTCAGTACATCGCTTTGGGTGGGAATGTGATCGCGTTCCAGGATTATC
>NZ_JBMDXJ010000353.1:0-11118 GCF_048594945.1 Pseudactinotalea sp.
CGGGGCACCCCCACCCCCCCCGGGGGGGGGGGGGGGGGGGTGGGACGGGACGGCGTGTGGGCGGGGTCAGGTGATCGGAGTGCGGCGGTGCCAGGTGGTCCAGAGCGGGCGGTAGCCGTGGCGGTGCCAGAACGGCACGGACCACGGGTTGAGCACGGAGGCGTCGAGCACGGAGACAGCCGCACCGGCGCGGGCAGCCTGGGAGTGCAACGCCGCTGCGAGCGCGCGGCCCACCCCGCCGGAGCGGCACGCAGCGGTCACGGCGGCGATGCCGAGGTAGACGACCGGCCCCGCAGACACGCTCGGCGCCGCCCATGCCGAGGACTCCGGTGGTGCCAGGCTTGCCCAGCCGATGGGGACGCCTTCGGCCTCGGCGATCACCAGCCAGCCGGCACCGAACCTGAGCGCGTCGTCGACGTAGTGGTCACCGAGGTCGCCGGGCCGCTCACGCACGGCGCCGAACGCGGCCTCGGTGGCGAGCAGCTCGCGCATGAGTACGCGCATCGGCTCCCGGTCCTGCGGCGTGGCGCTCCGCAGCACCACCCCGGGAGGCCTCGGGGCATCGTCGGGCCGGACCCCACGCGCCAGCGTGGCCGTGGCGGGCACGAAGCCGCGCTCGATCAGCGGCAGGATCACCTGCCGAGCGGCGACGGGGATGCGCAGCAGTCGGGCGTGGTCACCGCCGGGTTCGGGCGCCGCGGCAGGGAGTGCGAGCCAGGCGTCGAGCACCTCGGCGACGTCGTCGGAGGTCGCCGAAGCACGCAGCCGAAGCTGCAGCACGTCGCCCGTGCTGGCGGTCCACAAGGAGAGCGAGGAATCCAGCGGCGTCCGAGTGACGCGGGCGATCCCGACCGCACGCCGCGACCGAGCGGCCATGGTGCCGATGACCCCCTCGCTCGGCTCTGGCGGCGGCACCGGACCCATGAGCGAGTCCTCGCTCTGCACCCAGGCGGTCTCCGCCGTCGAGCAGTCGCGGGCGAGATCCATCGGGACGACATCCACCCACGCACACTATCGGGAATCATTATCGATATGCGACGTCACGACTCGGTCACGGAATCCCCCAGAAACCCCACGGAAATACGCGAGCCGCACCATGATGGGCGGATCGGCACACAACCCGATCCGAACCAGTGGAGGTACACCTTGACCACCGTGCGAGCCGCGATCACTCAGACGACCTGGACCGGCGACAAGGACTCGCTGCTGGAGCGGCTCGAGCTGTTCGCCCGCGACGCCGCCGCGCAGGGCGCCCAGGTGATCTCGTTCCAGGAGCTGTTCTACGGGCCGTACTTCGGCATCACACAGGACCAGAAGTACTACCGCTACGCCGAGCCGGCCGACGGCCCGATCGTGCAGCGCTTCGCCGCCCTCGCCAAGGAGCTGGGCCTGGTCACGGTGCTGCCGATCTACGAGGAGGCGCAGACGGGCGTCTACTACAACACCGCCGTGCTGGTGGACGCCGACGGCACGGTGCTTGGCCAGTACCGCAAGAACCACATCCCGAACCTCGAGAAGTTCTGGGAGAAGTTCTACTTCCGCCCGGGCAACCAGGGGTACCCGGTGTTCGAGACCGCAGTGGGCAAGGTCGGCCTGTACATCTGCTACGACCGGCACTTCCCGGAGGGGTGGCGCGAGCTCGGGCTGAACGGTGCGCACATGGTCTTCAACCCCAACGCCACCAAGCCGGGTCTGTCGAACCGGCTGTGGGAGGTGGAAGGGCCCTGCGCGGCGGTGGCCAACGGCTACTTCGTGCTGCAGCCGAACCGGGTGGGTCTGGAGGACAACGAGTACGGCGACGAGGCCGTGAACTTCTACGGCACCAGCCAGGTGATCGACCCACGCGGCAACTTCGTGGGTGAGCGGGGCAGCTCCGAGCACGAGGAGCTGCTGGTGCGCGACCTCGACATGGACATGGTGCAGCAGATGCGCGACGACTGGCAGTTCTACCGCGATCGCCGGCCGGACTCCTACACCGAGATCGCGAAGGCCTGAGGAGACCATCATGAGCACCCTGCTGATCACCGGCGGCACCGTGGTGTCCGCGACCGGCCGCACCGAGGCGGACGTCCTGGTCGACGGCGAAAGGGTCGTCGCGGTCCTCGCCCCCGGATCCACCCTGCTCGGGCACGACCTCGCCGGCTCCGTGGACCGGGTGATCGACGCGAGCGGGAAGTACGTCATCCCCGGTGGCATCGACGCCCACACCCACTTCGAGCTGCCGTTCGGCGGCACCAACGCCTCGGACACGTTCGAGACCGGAACGCGTGCGGCCGCGTGGGGCGGGACGACATCGGTCATCGACTTCGCGGTGCAGCGCTACGGCGAGCGGGTGGAGGACGGGCTCGCGGCCTGGCACGACAAGGCCAGCGCGAGCTGTGCTATTGATTACGGCTTCCACCAGATCATCGGTGGCGTCGACGAGTTCTCGCTGAAGTCGATGGAGCTGCTGGCGAACGAGGGCATCACGTCCTACAAGCTCTTCATGGCCTACCCGGGCGTCTTCTACTCCGACGACGCCCAGATCCTCAAGGCGATGCAGAAGGCGCGCGACCTCGGGCTGCTCACGATGATGCACGCCGAGAACGGGCCTGCGATCGACGTGCTGGCCGAGCAGCTCTACAACGAGGGCAAGACCACCCCCTACTTCCACGGCATCGCCCGCGCGTGGCAGATGGAGGAGGAGGCGACGCACCGCGCGATCATGCTGGCCGACGTGACCGACGCCCCGCTGTACGTGGTGCACGTGAGCGCGAAGCAGGCGGTGGCGCAGCTCGCCGCGGCCCGTGACCGCGGCAAGAACGTGTTCGGCGAGACGTGCCCGCAGTACCTCTACCTCTCGCTCGAGGACCAGCTCGGCGCGAGCAGCGAGGAGTGGGGCGACTTCGAGGGCGCCAAGTGGGTGTGCTCCACACCGCTGCGCAGCCGCGAGGAAGGCCACCAGCACGCGATGTGGCAGGGGCTGCGGACCAACGATCTGCAGATGGTCTCCACCGACCACTGCCCGTTCTGCATGAAGGACCAGAAGGAGCTCGGCAAGGGCGACTTCCGAGCCATCCCCAACGGGATCGGCTCGCTCGAGCACCGGATGGACCTGATGTACCAGGGCGTGGTGACCGGCGAGATCAGCCTCGAGCGCTGGGTCGAGCTGACGTCCACGACGCCGGCCCGCATGTTCGGTCTCTACGGCAAGAAGGGCGTCATCGCACCGGGTGCCGATGCCGATGTGGTCGTCTACGACCCGAACGGTCACACCTCGATCGGTCTGGGCAAGACCCACCACATGAACATGGACCACTCGGCCTGGGAGGGGTACGAGATCGACGGTCATGTCGATGTGGTGGTCTCGCGCGGGCGGGTGATCGTCGACGGCGGTGAGTACCTCGGTCACAAGGGCGACGGCACGTATCTCAAGCGCGGCCTGAGCCAGTACCTGATCTGAGGAGGCAGCCATGACCACCCCCACCCCGTCGAGATCGTACTTCCGTGCCGAGACCCTAGATCTGGATCTACGATCTCGGCGGCGATCTACGATCTCGGCGCCATCGGAACGCCCGACGGCGGAGGTCGCCTGATGGACTTCGGTGTCGTTCTGCAGACCAACCCGCCGGCATGGCGGACCGTGGGCCTGGCCAAGCAGGCCGAGGAGCACGGGTTCGACTACGTGTGGACGTTCGACTCGCACCTGCTGTGGCAGGAGCCGTACGTCATCTACTCGGCGATCCTTGCCGAGACCCACCGCGTGATCGTGGGGCCGATGGTCACCAACCCGTCCACACGGGACTGGACCGTGACGGCATCGGTGTTCGCCACCCTGAACGAGATGTACGGCAACCGGACCGTGTGCGGCATCGGCCGTGGTGACTCGGCGGTGCGGGTGCTCAACGGCAAGCCCGCCACCCTGAAGGAGGTGCGCGAGGCCACGCACGTGATCCGCGAGCTGGGCAGCAGCCGGTCCGCCGAGGTCAACGGCGCCACACTGCAGTTCCCGTGGGCCCGCGACTCCCGGCTCGAGGTGTGGCAGGCGGCCTACGGCCCGCTCGCGCTGAAGACTGCCGGCGAGACAGCCGACGGCTACATCCTTCAACTCGCTGACGTCGACATCGCGCGCTGGATGATCGGCGCGGTGCGCAAGGCGGCCGAGGACGCCGGGCGCGACCCGGACGAGATCACGTTCTGCGTGGCGGCACCGGCCTACGTGGGGTCCGAGGACCAGCGCGCGCACATGCGGGAGCAGTGCCGCTGGTTCGGGGGCATGGTCGGCAACCACGTGGCCGATATCGTCGCGAGATATGGCAGCGGGTCCGACGTCGGCGCTGTTCCCGAGGCCCTCACCGATTACATCGCCGACCGCGAGGGGTACGACTACAACCAGCACGGCCAGTCGGGCAACACGCATGCGGCGTTCGTGCCCGACGACATCGTGGACCGGTTCTGCCTGCTCGGTACACCCGAGCAGCACATCGCCAAGCTCACGGAGCTGAAAGAGCTCGGCGTCGACCAGTTCGCGGTCTACCTCCAGCACGACAACAAGGAGGAGACGCTGCGGGTGTACGGCGAGTCGATCATCCCGCACCTGCGTGACCATGTGACGGCCAAGGCATGAGAGGGGCGGCATGCGTACCCTCGTGCGCTCGGCAGAACTCCGCGCTCCCCGCGTATGACGCCGGTGTGAGGGGCCCCGTGTGACGGCGGAGACCGCGCAGGTCCTCCGGACCCGAAGGCCACGGGCGCGCACGACCTCAGCGCGGGTCCGCGCGGTGGTGCTCGGGCTGCTCGGCGTGATCTCGGTCGCGGCGATCTGGGAGCTGTACAAGGCACTCGGGCCTGCCGATGGCGTGGTGGTGGCGGGTACCCGGATCCTGCCGCGTACCACTGATCTGGCGATGCCGCACACGTGGGAGATGGTCGCGCGGCTGCTCGAGCCGACCACGAGTCAGGCGGGTGCCGCCCCGCTGTGGCAGACCGTAGCGGGGGCGGCGGTCATCTCGCTCGGGATCGCGGCCGTGGGCTGGTTCGTCGGCACGGTGGTGGGCCTCGGGCTCGGGTTGCTGATGCAGCTGCTGCGGCCCGCCGAGCAAGGTCTGCTGCCCTGGATCGTGCTCAGTCAGACGGTTCCGCTGATCGCGTTCGCGCCGGTGGTGCGGTCCTGGGGATCGCGCATCGAGATTCTCGGGTGGCAGTGGCCGCAGTGGCTCTCGGTCGCCGTGATCGCGAGCTACCTGGCGTTCTTCCCAGTGGCGATCGGCATGCTGAAGGGCCTGCAGTCACCGCAGCGCACGCACCTTGAGCTCATGCACACCTACGCCGCCGGCCGGTGGGCGACGCTGCGCACGGTGCGCCTGCCCGCCGCCGTCCCCTACCTGCTGCCGGCCCTGCGTCTGGGTGCGGCGAGCGCGGTGGTCGGGACCGTCGTCGCCGAGGTCTCAACCGGCTACCTCGACGGCATCGGCCGCCAGCTGGTCTCGTTCGCCGGGCAGGCGTCCGGTGACCCGGCAAAGGCATGGGCACCGATCTTCGGGGCGATCGCCCTCGGGCTGATCGCCGCCGGGCTGGTGGGCCTGATCGGACTGATGCTTCGTACGTACCGACGTGGAGAGGCTCAATGAGCGCATCAGCGAGTGAGGACCGGAGCGGAGCGAGGACCGGAGCAAGCGTCGGTCCGCGACCCGACGACGCTGTGAGCCAGGAATCCAGCGCGGCCGCCGTCGTCGCTCAGGGCATCGGCAAGACCTTCGACACCAAGGCCGGTGACGTCCAGGCACTCACCGGCGTCGACCTCGCGGTCACGGCGGGCGAGTTCGTCTCGCTGATCGGCCCCTCGGGCTGCGGCAAGTCGACCCTGATGCGGCTGATCGCCGATCTCGACAGCCCGACCAAGGGCACCCTCGAGGTCTTCGGCAAGCCTCCGGCGCAGGCCCGCCGCGACCAGGACTACGGGATCGCCTTCCAGCAGGCGGGGCTGCTGCCGTGGCGCACGGTGGGCGCCAACATCGGCGTGGCGCTGGAGCTGCACGGGATGGCGAAGGCCGCGCGCCGGGAGCGGGTGGCCGAGCTGGCCGAGCTGGTGGGGTTGACCGACTTCGTGGATTCCTACCCGGACCAGCTCTCGGGCGGCATGCAGCAGCGCGTCGCGATCGCGAGGTCGCTGGCCGAGCAGCCTCGCCTGCTGCTGATGGACGAGCCGTTCGGCGCCCTCGACGAGATGACCCGCGAGCGCATGCAGGCTGAACTGTCTCGGATCGTCGGCGAGTCGGGTGCCGCGGTCGTGTTCGTGACCCACTCGATCCCGGAGGCGGTGTTCTTGTCCGACCGGGTGGTGGTGATGTCGCCGCGCCCGGGCCGGATCACCGATGTCGTGAGCATCGGGATCGAACGCGAGGTCCCTCGTGACGAGGCACTGCGCGAGCGCAGTGAGTTCTTCGCGAAGGTCACCGAGGTTCGTGAGGCGCTGCATGGTGGCAAGGTCGGTTCGGGCGCCCGGGAGGGCCGCTGATGTCGATGTCCGACGGCGGGACTCGCCCCGCTCCGAACCCGGCGTTGCGTATCGGGCTGCCGGTCGCCGTCGGGCTGGTGGGTCTGGGCGTGTGGCAGTTCCTGGTCGGCGTGGTTGGGGTATCGGCCTACCTGCTTCCGAGCCCGGCCGAGATCGCACGGGAGTGGAGCGCGAATGCCGGGCCCATCGCCGAGGCGACCTGGATCACCGGCACGAACGCGGTGCTGGGGCTGGCGGTCGGAGCCGTGGTCGGGGTGCTGCTGGCGGCGGTGGCGTCGCGGTGGCAGGCAATCGACCTGATGCTGATCCCGGTGGTGGCGGCGCTCGCGGTGGTGCCGATCGTGGCGCTGGCGCCGGTGCTGAACTCGATGTTCGGTGCCGACAGTGAGATCGGGCGGCGCACGATCGCAGCGATCGCCTCGTTCGTGCCTGTGTTCCTCAACAGCCTGCGCGGGCTACGGCAGACCACGCCGCTGCACCGCGACCTGATGCGCGCGTACGCGGCGACCGGCGGCCAGACGTTTCGGCTCCTGACGCTCCCCGCGGCGGCCCCGTACGTGGTCACGGGGCTGCGAGTGGCGAGTTCGTTGGCGGTGATCTCAGCGCTGGTGGCGGAGTACTTCGGCGGCCCGCGCGGCGGGCTGGGCGCCTTCATCTCGACCTCGGCCGCGACCAGTGCCTACGCACGCGCGTGGGCATACGTGGGCGCCTCGATCCTGCTCGGGCTGGCGCTCTACCTGGTCACGGTGGCGCTGGAGCGCCTCGTCAACCGACTGCTCGCGGGCGGTGCCCGCTAGACACTGCCGCTCTCCCAAGCCCATCCATCCCGAAAGGATCACCACCATGAAGATGACACGACGCGCGTTCGCCGCAGGTGCCGGCGGCATGACCCTCGCGGCCTTCCTGGCCGCGTGCGGTGACAGCAACGGCGGTTCCGGAGGAAACGGGGGAACCGGAGGCGGCGACGGCGGGGGTGACCTGACGCCCGTGAAGCTGCAGCTGCAGTGGCTGCCCCAGGCTCAGTTCGCGGGCTACTTCGCCGCGGCGGATCAGGGCTTCTTCGCCGACGAGGGGCTGGAGGTCGAGATCATCCCCTCCGGCGGCGACATCGTGCCGCAGGATGCGCTCGCCGGCGGCAACGCGGACTTCTGCATCGCCTGGGTACCGAAGGTGCTGGGCTCGATCGAGCAGGGCGCGAACCTCACGAACATCGCGCAGATCTTCCAGCGTTCGGGGACTCTGCAGGTCGCTTTCGCGGATTCGGGCATCGCCTCGGTCGCGGACTTCGAGGGCAAGCGAATCGGCTCGTGGGGCTTCGGCAACGAGTGGGAGATCTTCGCGGCGATGGCGGCGGAAGGTCTGGACTCCACGTCGGTGCAGATCGTCACGCAGGACTTCAACATGACTGCGTTCCTGCAGGGCGACATCGACGCGGCGCAGGCGATGACCTACAACGAATGGGCACAGGTGCTGGAGGCACTGAACCCGGACACCGGCGAGCTGTACACGCCGGAGGAGTTCAACGTCATCGCGTACGAGGACACGCAGGGCGGCATGCTGCAGGACTCGATCTGGGCCGACGCCGGTCGGCTCGCCGATGACGCCGACTACGAGGCCACCGCGGTCGCCTTGTTGAAGGCCGTCATCCGGGGGTGGGCGTTCGCCCGCGACGACGCGCAGACCGCCGCGGACATCACGATCGCCGCCGGCTCCGACTGGGGCCCGAGCCACGAGCTGTGGATGGCGAACGAGACCAACAAGTTGATCTGGCCGGCCGCCAACGGCATCGGTGTCATCGACACCGCGGCCTGGGATCAGACGGTCGCCGGTGCGCTCGCCGCCGTCAACGAGCAGGGGCAGCACCTGATCACGGCCGAGCCGCCCGAGACCGCGTGGTCCAACGACTACATCGAGCAGGCGATCAGCGAGCTCTCCGATGTCGACACCACGGGCGAGTCCTTCCAGCCCATCGAGGTCACGCTCGCCGAGGGCGGGAACTAGCAGGTGGATCGGCCTCCACTCTGTGTGTGAGGTCGATCCACCGTGAGAACGGTCAGCCGACGGGCGGCTGGGTGCGAGCGAGCCACTGCTCGAACGTGGTGGGTGCGATCTCGGCGCCCTCGATCGGGAGGAGGGTGCGCTCGCCGACCTGCGCTCCGAAATAGGGGGCTGCATCGTCTCGCACCACCGCGCGAGGATCGTCGCGGAAGGTGAGGCCGCGGCGCACGAACTCGTCGAGGCCCAGTTGTCTGGGACCTGCCACCTCGATGTCGCCGCGCGGGCCGCCGGCTGCGGCACGAGCCACCGCCGCTGCCACGTCCTCGGCAGCCATCGGTTGCACGAGCGCACCGGGCAGTCGGACCACGGATCCCTCGGTGGAGACATCGGCGATGCTGCCGAAGAACCCGAAGAACTGGGTCGCATGCACCAGCGTGTACGGCAGCCCCGAGGAGCGAACGAGGTTCTCCTGCACGGCCTTCGCCGCGAAGTAGGGGATCTCCTGCGGCCGGTTCGTCCCCACGATCGTCAGAGCGAGGTGGTGCTTGACCCCTGCCTCCCGCTCGGCAGAGATCAGATTGGTGGTCGACGTCGTGACGAACTCCCGCACGGCCGTGACGTCGAACGAAGGCGAGGCGGAGAGATCGACGACGACCGCGGCGTCCGTCAGCGCATCGGTGAGTCCCTCTCCCGTGAGCGCGTCGACGCCCGTGCTCGGCGCTGCTGCCAGCACCTCGTGGCCGTGCTCGGTGAGATCGGCTACCACCCTTGAACCGATCCGGCCGGTACCCCCGACGACGACGATCTTCATCTCATTGCTCCTGTCTGTCTGCCGTACACCTAGCGCCGGTCTCGGCACTCACCGGCACTGACAAGGCACGCGACGGCTCTGTGACAGGAGGTCACTCGCTGGGGTTCCAGTGCCGCAGCCTGGCGGGGTCCGTGATGGCCCAGACTCGGGCGATCGCGCGCTCGGCCACCGCGAGGCTGAGCACCGCCACCACCTGATTGCCGGTGCGGACCACCAGACCGGCCGAGCCGTTCACACTGGCGACCTCGACCGTTCCGGCCGGCTCCAACAACCACACGAGCATCTCGGCGACGTCACCCACGCCGCGCACGAGCCGACCGCCAGTACCCGAGCCTCTGACGCCGTCGACCACGAGCTCGACGTCCGGGTGCAACGTACGAACGAGCGCTGCGCCATCGCCTCGCTGGCACGCACACGTCAGGCGATGCGCCAGCCGGTCTTCAGTCCGCCGGCGCCACATGACCGAGCTTGTCCGGGTTCATCACCCACATGAGCTGCTCGATCCCAGCCTCGGACGCACTGAGAGTCAGCAATGCGGTGATCGCGCCGTTCTCACCGAGCGTGACACCCGGCTGACCGTTGACCATGACCCAATCGACCGCCTTCCCCGCCCAGAAGTGACCGGAGAACGCCGCCACGAACGCCGCCACCCGGGAACGTCCGATCATCGGTCTCCGCGCGGCGAACCGGGCACCGTTGCCGTCACTGCGGCTGACCACCTCTGCCGCGAACAGCCCCTCGAGCGCGGCTGTGTCGCCGGCACGGGCCGCGACGAGGAACGCCTCCAGCAGGCGTCGCTGCGCTGACGGGCCCGCGCTGGTTCGCCGCTCACCGGCGACGTGCTTGCGTGCCCGGCTGACCAGCTGCCGTGCGGCAGCGGGACTCCCCTGAAGAATCTCGGCGATCCGGGCGTACGGGTAGTCGAAGGCCTCGCGCAGCACGTAGGCGGCACGCTCCGCGGGGCTCAGTCGCTCGAGCAGCATCAGCACCGCGTACTGCAATGCCTCGGCCTTCTCGGCACCGAGTGCGGGATCCGCCTCGGTGCTCACCGGTTCCGGTAGCCAGGGACCGATGTAGGTCTCGCGGCGCACCCGCGCCGAGGTCAGGGCGTTGATCGACAGCCTCGTCGTGATCGTCGTGAGGAAGGCGACCGGCTCTCGGATCTCCCCGGAGTGTGCGCCCTGCCATCGGATCCACGTCTCCTGCACCACGTCCTCGGCGTCAGCGACACTACCGAGCATCCGATAGGCGATGCCGAACAGCCGCGCTCGGGCGTTCTCGAACTCCGATGCCGCCCACTCCAGCTCACCCATCGCGCCTCACCGCCGGTTACCTGCTCCCGTCATGCTCATGACAGGACAGGCCCCGGATCTGTGACGGTCAGCCATGTCCTCACGCTGCATCACCGCGCACGTGGTCCTCGTCATGGCCACATCCTCGCGCTGCTTGGGGCATTCTGGTGCTACGACGCCGGGCCACCGCGGTCCCGTCCTTCCCAGACAGACACAGAGGAGCCGATGGCATGACGGATGCGCCCCAGCCCGCTTCGGAGGACCTCGACGCGCGCGCGCTCGAGCTCGACCGGACCCACGTGTTCCATTCGTGGTCGGCGCAGGCGTCGCTGAAGCCGGTCTCGATCGCGGGCGGCAGCGGCAGCACGGTGTGGGACCACAGCGGCCGCCGCTACCTCGACGTCTCCAGCCAGCTCGTCAACGTCAACATCGGGTACGCGCACCCGGCGGTGGTCGCGGCGATCCAGGAGCAGGCCGCCACGCTCGCGACCGTGGGACCCTCGACAGCCAACCTGACCCGG
>NZ_JBMDXJ010000354.1:0-3311 GCF_048594945.1 Pseudactinotalea sp.
CGGACTGGAGAAGGCGCTGGCCACCATGGTCCAGCTCAACCCCGCCAGGAAGACCCCCGACCAGGGAGCGGAGACCCCCGAATGGGCGGCCACCGACCCGAGCCTGGACGGCGTCAACGGGCAGTTCTTCGTGGACCGCGAGCACGTCACCACCCCCGATCACACCCTCTCCCTCGAACGCTGCGAGGCGCTCTGGGAGCGCACCGCCGAGATGACCGGCATGGCACCCTAGGCGTCGCCTCGGATCGCCCCGGGTGTGTCAGAGGATCGCAGGTGCAGCATCGGCGGTACCTCCGATCAGGTGCATTCCGAGCTGACCGCGCTCGCGGGAGCGCACGGGGCGGAAGAGATCATGCTGAACGCCCTCACGAGCGACCCGGCCGCCGGGTGGGCCCCCGCCGGTTGCTCGCAGAGCGGTTCGCCGCCCGAATGCCGGCAGACGGACGAAGCGCTCCGAGGAGGATTCCCCTCGAAGCGCTTCGTCACTGGTCGGTCCTGCCGCTGCCGCCCATGGTGATGCGCCGTCACGTTGCGGAGGTGAGCAGCCGCAAGGCGGCGGAAGAGGCGCTGCCGGGTTCAGCGGTGTGGGTGAGGATGCGCTGCCCGTTGCCCTCGGGCAGATGCAGCACCTCGTAGCCGAGCTCCATGTCGCCGACCTCGGGGTGCCGGACCCGCTTGCTGCCGCTCGTGCAGAGGCGGACGTCGTGGCTCGCCCAGAGCCGGGCGAACTCGGGACTCTTCATCGACAGCTCGCCCACCAGGGCAGCGAGGCGACGATCGTCGGCGAACTGCGCCGCGACATACCGCAGCGAGGCGACCGCGAGGGCGGCCTCGTCCGTCCAGTCGACGTAGAGGTCGCGGGTGTGCTCATCCAGGAACAGGAGTGCGAGCTGGTTCGGACGATCCTCCACGCCGGAGGGCGCGTTGCAGTCCAGGTGCCCGGCCAGCAGCAGATGCCCGGCCCGGTTCCAGGCGAGGATGTCGTTGAACCGGCCCAGCAGCACCGCAGGCACATCGCCCATCGAGTGCAGCAGCTGCTCCGCTCCGGGCTTGGCGACCTCCGGCCTCGATGTCTGAGGCCGCCTGACCGGGGCCGGGTGCGCCAGCGCGTACAGGTGGGCGCGTTCGTCGGCATCCAGGCGCAGCGCGCGGGCGAGCGCGTCGATGATCGCCTCCGAGGCGTTCTGCGACTGACCCTGCTCCAGCCGGGTCAGATACGTGACGGAGACGCCGGCGAGCTGCGCGAGCTCCTCACGGCGCAGGCCCGGCACGCGGCGGCGGCCGTAGGAGTTCACGCCGGCCTCTTCGGGGGAGATGCGGCCGCGGCGAGAGCGCAGGAACTCGCCCAGCTCGGTGACCGGGCCGTCCGTGTCCAGAGACGGTGCTGCCATGGCGTCCATTGTCGCCCACTCCTGCGAGCGGAGCCTGGCCCTGCGAGTGCTAGGCAACGACAGGCCAGGCGATCCGGGGTCCTGGCTGCCTCATTCGCGCGGCCCGAGTCTGTGTGGCATGAGCACGACAGACACCGCACCACCGGACCCTGCCGCGACCTCGATCTCGGCGGAGCGCTTCACGCCGATCCAGAGGATCGCGATCGCCGTCCTGCTGACGGCGAACTTCACCCTCGCTGTGGACTTCTCGATCCTCAACGTCGCCCTCCCGCACATCGGCGCCGAGCTCGAGTTCACGACCTCCGCCCTGCAGTGGATCGTCACCTCCTTCGCGCTGTGCGCCGCCGGATTCACCCTGTTCTTCGGTCGGGTCGCCGACCTGTTCGGCCGCAAGCGGCTGTTCATGATCGGCATCACGCTCCTCGGCATCTCGTCGCTTGCCGGAGGTCTCGCGACCGAGCCGGGACTGCTCATCGCCGCCCGTGTCGGGCAGGGCATCGCCACGGCGATGGTCACCCCCGCAGCGTTGTCGCTGATGACCACGATGTTCCCCGAGGGCCCGGCACGCTCCAAGGCGCTCGGCCTCAACGGTGCGCTCATGGCCGCGGGCTTCACCGCCGGTGCCGTGCTCGGCGGCCTGCTCACCGGCACGGTCTCGTGGCGGTGGGCGTTCTTCCTCAACGTCGTCGTCACCGTGGCCGTCATCGTGGTCGCCCCGTTCGTGCTGCGGGAGCCCGCACGCGGGCCGCGGCCGCGGCTCGACGTGCCCGGCGCGATCACCATCACCCTCGCCCTGGTCGCCCTGGTGGTCGGCATCGACACCGCCGGCCACGCGGGCTGGAGCCACCCCGGCAGCTGGGGGCCGATCCTGGCCGCCCTTCTCCTGTTCGTCGTGTTCTTCGCCATCGAGGGCCGCGTCGAGGAACCGCTCGTGGCGCCGGGCCTGCTCACGCGGCGGAACATCTGCTGGGGCAACATCGCCGGTCTCCTCGCGTTCGGCACCTTCACCTCCCTCGTGTTCCTGCTGACCCTCTATCTCCAGCAGATCCTCGGATACTCCGCCATCACCGCCGGGCTCGTCCTCGGCGTCCTCGGCCTCGGCACCGTGATCGGCGGGCTCATCGCTCCGAGGATCATCGGCCGGACCAGCGCCAGGACCTCGGTCGTCGCCGGCCTCCTCGTGCAGGCCGCAGCGACTGCTCCGCTCGCGTTCGCCGGCGACGGTCGGGACTGGCTGATCCCGGTCCTGATCCTCACGTTCGTCGGTGGGATCGCGAACCTCGTGGCGATCGTCGGCTACGTCGTCGCCTCCACCGCGGGCGTCCCCGCCGCCCAGCAGGGCCTCGCCACCGGGATCGTGACGATGAGCCAGCAGGTCGGCATCGCCCTCGGCACCCCGGTCATGTCGGCCATCGCCACCGGCGTCGTCGCCACCACCCTGCTGCCGGGCCTGCAGCTCGCGATCGGCGTCAACGCCGCGATCGCCGTCGGCGCCGCGGCCGTCCTCGCGATCTTCCTCCGCCTGCCCGCTGCAACCGCACCGGAGGACACCGAGTCCGCCGCTGGGCAGGCCCAGGTCACCGCATAGATCGGTCGACCCGCAGAGGAGCCTCCTGCGAGTGATGCCGACTCCGGCCCGAGGCCAGCGGGCCGCTCGCCCGTGCGCTGGAGACCCATGGCCTCACCACCCGAAGCCCCCGCCCCGCCCCACAGCGAACCCACGCAGAAAAGCCTGAGCCGCGACACCCTCTGTCAAGGATGTCGCGGCTCAGGACAAATGTGGAGCTAGGGGGATTCGAACCCCCGACCTTCTCATTGCGAACGAGACGCGCTACCAACTGCGCCATAGCCCCATGTCGCTCGGCGACCGCATCAGATTAGCACCGCCCACGACCTGCTGTCGCATCGAGGCGGGCGCCT
>NZ_JBMDXJ010000355.1:0-5438 GCF_048594945.1 Pseudactinotalea sp.
TCCCGCGGCGCTTGTAGAGCACGCCCTTCTCCACGAGCAGAGCCAGGCCCTTGCCCGCCGTGGCCGGGTTGATGCGGTGGAACGCGGCGAGCTCGTTGGTCGAGGGGGCCTGCGTCTCCTCGGCGAGCGAGCCGTCGAGGATCGCGTCCTCGATCGACTGCGCGATCTGGAGGAAGATTGCCCGCCCTTCGTCCATCGTGCCCTCCCTGGTTGCTCGGTTAGTTACTCAACTAATGAACCAGAGAACCGGCCCGGCTGTCAAGCCTCTCCCGCGTGCCCGAACGGGGGTCTGCCCGCTCTGACCGGTCGTAGCGGCCGGAACCTCCTGTTCGGCAGGGAGGGCGATGGGCGACGGCGGCTCGCCCCACTCCTCAGGAGCCCCTAGACTGGCGATTGAAACTATTCAATCCGTGCGGACTCGCACCTGGTTCGAGGGAGAGCCCCTTGCTCACGTCCACCGTCGCCGACGACCTCGCGTCCCTGCGCGGCGCCGCGTTCATCACCGCCGACGCCGATCGAGACACGGCGGTCGCCTTCCGGACCACAGCGCAACTGGACCAGGCGCGCTCGGAAGTGAGCTCCGCCGTCGTGCTCTCGACCGGACTGGGCATCTACGAACTGAGCCTGGACGGCGCGGCCGTGAGCGATGACCTGTTCGCGCCGGGCTGGACCTCGTACGAATGGCGGCTGCAGTACCAGCGCTACGACGTCACCGAGCAGGTGCGCGGTGGTGAGGGCGACCTCGCGATCTCCGCGCTGGTGGGCAACGGCTGGTACCGGGGCGACTTCGGGTTCGGCCGTGCCAACTCCAACTACGGCGAGGAGATCGGGCTGCTCGCGGTCCTGCAGATCACCTTCCGCGACGGTGCCACCCAGCAGATCGCGACCTCCACCGAGTGGGAGGCGAGCACGAGCGACGTCGTCGAGCACTCGATCTACCACGGCCAGCGCATCGACGCCCGGCTGCGCTCGCAGCCCGGCACAGCCCTGAGCGTGCGCGAGGGCACCGAGCTGGACCGCGACCGGCTGACACCGCAGATCGCCGAAGGCGTGCGACGCCACGAGGTGATCGCGCCGGAGAAGATCTGGACCTCTCCTGCGGGCAAGACGCTCGTGGACTTCGGGCAGAACCTCGTGGGCTGGGTGCGGCTACGGGCCAGCGGGCCCGCGGGAACCGAGATCGTGCTGCGGCACGCCGAGGTGCTCGAGAACGACGAGCTCGGGGTGCGGCCGCTGCGATCGGCGCGCGCGACCGACACGTTCGTGCTCTCCGGGGAGGGCGTCGACGAGTTCGAGCCCACGCTGACGTTCCACGGGTTCCGCTACGCCGAGGTGACCGGGTGGCCGGGCGAGCTGACGCCCGAGGACCTGGAGGCCGTGGTGGTGCACTCCGCGATCCGGCCGACGTTCGACTTCGAGTGCTCCGAGCCGCTGGTCAACCAGCTCGTGCACAACTCGGTGTGGGGGCAGAAGGGCAACTTCCTCGCGGTGCCCACCGACTGCCCGCAGCGCGACGAGCGGCTCGGCTGGACCGGCGACATCGCCGCCTACGCCGCCACCTCGGCGTTCCAGTTCGACGTGGCCGACTTCCTGCACAACTGGTTGCTCGACCTCGCCGAAGAGGGCAAGCACGACGAGCACGGCTACGTGCCCGTGATCGTGCCGAACAACCTCAAGCCGAACCTGATCCAGAAGCCGCTGCCGTTCCTCGACATGGCGGCGCAGGCGGTTTGGGCGGACGCCGCGGCGTGGGTACCCGAGGCACTCTGGAACGCCTACGGCGACCGCGACCGGCTCGCCGAGCACTACCCGGGCATGGTCGGGCACGTGGAGTCGGTGATCCCGCTGCTCTCGGAGTCCGGGCTGTGGGACCAGGGATTCCAGCTCGCGGACTGGCTCGACCCCGATGCGCCGCCGGATGACCCGGCGGCGGCCAAGGCCGACACGGGTGTGGTCGCTACCGCCTCGTTCTACCGGTCGGTGGCGTTCACGGCCGCGACCGCGCGCGAGCTCGGGCTCGACGCTGATGCGGAGCGCTGGGAGGCCCTGGCACAGCGGCTCCGCTCGGCGTTCCGCGAGCACTACGTGGCCGGACAGCGCGTGACGTCCGACTGCGCCACGGTGTACGCGCTCGCGATCTGCTTCGGGCTGCTCGAGCCGGAGGAGAACGTGTGGGCGGCGGCGCGGCTCGCCGAGCTGGTCGCCGAACGTGACTACCGCGTGACCACCGGCTTCGCGGGCACCCCGTTCGTCACCTGGGCGCTCTCCGAGCACGGTCACGCCGACGTGGCGTACAAGCTGCTGCTCGAGCGTGGCTGCCCCTCGTGGCTGTACCCGATCACGATGGGCGCCACCACGATCTGGGAGCGCTGGGACTCGATGCTGCCCGACGGCACCATCAACCCCGGTGAGATGACCTCCTTCAACCACTACGCGCTCGGCGCTGTGGCGGACTGGATCTACCAGGTCGTCGGCGGCATCCGCCCGGCCGAGCCGGGCTACCGCCGGATCCGGATCCAGCCCGTGCCCGGCGCCGGGATCGCGTGGGCCCGGGTGGGCTACGACGCGCGCGTCGGCCGGATCGAGAGCTCCTGGCGGCGTACGGACGGCGAGTTCACACTCGAGGTGAGCATCCCCGAGGGAGTGCCGGCCGATGTCGTCCTCCCCGACGGCACCACCCACGAGGTCACCGGCGGCACCCACACCTTCACCGCCTAGCTTTCAACGACGTTTCGACTCCCAACGCCCTTTCAACGACCTTTCGACCCCCCCCGCGCGCGTGGGGGGGTCGAAACGTCGTTGAAAGCGGTTAGCGGAGAGGGTCGAGGGGGCGGAGGACCTCAGGGGTCTCGCCGGTGGTGACCAGATCGGCGACCAGCCTGCCCGTGAGCGGGCCGAGCGTGATGCCCCACATGCCATGCCCACCGGCGGCGATCACGCGCGGGGAGCGGGTGGGGCCGATCAGCGGCAGGCCGTCGGGCGTGCACGGGCGGGAACCGACCCACTCGTCCTGCCGGTCGTCGAAGTCGGCACCGGCGAGTAGTGGCCTGGCTGCGCGGACGATCGCGTCGATCCGGCGAGGGTCGAGCGGCTCGCCCGGGCGCCGGAACTCCATCATCCCCGCGACTCGGTATCGGTCGCCCAGCGGGGTGCACGCGACGCGCTGGATCGGGAAGTACAGCGGCACCCGCGGCATCGGGTCGACCGGCACCGTGAACGAGTAGCCACGCCCGGCCTGCACGACCATCCGCACACCGAAGGATCGCGCGAGACGCCCGAGCCAGGCGCCGGTCGCGAGCACCACCACGTCGGCGTTGAGCACGTCCTCGCCCTGGTCGGTGCGGATCCGCACCGAGGCAGGGCTCGACGGCGTCCCACCGGAGATCTCGGTCGCCACCGTGTGTTCGTGGATGGTCGCGCCCTCGCGCCGCACGGCTGTGGCGAGTGCGTCAAGGTAGTGGGGTGGGTGCAGGAAGCGGGTGCCCTCGAGGCGGATGGCATTGGCCACGTCGTCGGAGACTGCCGGGGCGATCGCCCGCACCGCCTCGCCGCTGATCAGCTCGGCGCTGACCGGCTGGCCCGCAGCGCGGATCTGCTCGAACTCCTCCATGAGGAGGCGGTGCTCGTCAGCGCCCGCGAAGCAGGCGAGGAACGGGTCGGCCACGTGGGTCGCCTCGGCCACACCACCCGCGGCGAGCTCGTCGAACGCGTCCAGTGCCTGCTGGTTGAGCGGGATGTAGGTCTGCATCGCCCGCCGCCACGCCGACGCGGTGGAGTGCCGCAGGAAGCCGAGCATGAAGCGGATCATCGTGAGGTCCGGCCGCAGTGGCACATACAGCGGAGACGTCACCGAGAACATCGCCCGAAGACCGGTACGCAGGATCGCCGGCTCGGGCAGCGGCGTGGTGATCGGGGGAGTCAGCCAACCGGCGTTGCCCCACGACGACCCGGCGGCGACCGTGTCGGTCTCGATCACGCGGACATCGAGTCCGGCCCGGCGCAGGTGCCACGCGGTCGCCAGGCCGACGATGCCGGCTCCCACGACCACAGCGGAGGTGGGGGCGGGGAACGCACGGCGCATGTCCCCATCTTGCATGCTGGACGGCACTCGGCGTCGATGTTCCACCCAGAGGATGACGAAGGCTCAGGCCTCAGCCCCGGGGTGGAGACGCGATCGATCCGAATGGCCGATGCCGCGTGCTGCTCATTCGAGCAGGCTGGAGCCATCCACCCCAGTCCGACCCGGGAGGTCACCCGATGGCATCGCCGATCTCGACCCGCGCGCATCGTCGCGTCGAGGCAAGCCGGCTGGCGCTGCTGCTGGTCGCCGCCGCGCTCGCGGTGCTGATGGCGCTGCTGCTGCTCGACGGCGGAGCACCGTCGGTCTTGGCCATTGCCGCCGCGGCGGCCGGGTTCGGCGCGTTCCTCGGAGCGTGCCGGATGCTCGGCAGGGTGTGAGCGTCAGCCGATGTCGCCGATCACCTCGACCACGTCGATGCGGCCGTCGGCCAGCTTGTACTCGGCGCCGACGATTGCGCACCGGCCCTCCTCGACGGCCTTCGCCAGGGCGTGCGAGTAGTTGACGAGCATGCGCATGGTGCCGCGCAGGTGCTGCCGGCCGAGCTCGCCGGGCTCGGGCACCTCGAGGTCGAACGCCTCACCGTTGCTGCCTGCCCCGGTGGGCACGCGCGCCACGATGCTGGGGATCACCCGATCCACGACGGCGCGGATCATGCCCGTCGGCATCTCACCAGTGACCAGGGCGGCTCGGGCCGCTGCCACCGCGCCGCAGCTGTCGTGGCCCAGCACCACCACGAGCGGCGCGCCGAGGACCTCCAGCCCGTACTCGATCGATCCGATCACGGTGGTATCGACGACCTGTCCGGCGGTGCGGACCACGAACATGTCGCCGAGACCGCGATCGAAGATGATCTCGGCAGCGACGCGGGAGTCGGAGCATCCGAACAGCACGGCGAACGGGTGCTGCTCGTTGCTCACCTCGGCGCGGCGGTCCACACCCTGGCTCGGATGCTCCACCGAGCCGGAGACGAATCGCCCGTTTCCGGCGCTCAGCTCGGCCCATGCCTGCGCCGGGGTCAACGCGACGGTCTCGCTCATGGGGTGGGCTCCAGCTCGTGTCGGGTCGGGGGATCGGCGCCGGGTCGCGACACCGTGATGGCGGCGATCCGGGCTGCCCATCGCATGGCCGTGCGGAGGTCGTCCTCGGAGATCGCATGCAGCTTCTCGCGCCGGCTGGCGCCGAGCAGTTCTGCGGTCCAGAGCGCGTCGATCAGCCCGCTCATGTACGAGTCGCCAGCGCCAACGGTGTCCACGACCGTGACGGCCGGGGCAGGTACGTGGACCTCGAGGCCGCTGCTGGTGAATGCTGTGGACCCCTGGTCGGCCTGGGTCACGACCACGACCGCTGGCCCCTGCTG
>NZ_JBMDXJ010000356.1:0-21637 GCF_048594945.1 Pseudactinotalea sp.
GCCCCGGCGATCAAGGCGCTCTCGGCCCCGTTCGGCGGCCTGCGGTTCGTCCCGACCGGCGGCATCGGGCCGGCCAACCTCAACGACTACCTCGGGATCGACGCAGTTCTGGCGGTTGGCGGTTCCTGGATGGTCCCCCGCGCCGAGATCGCGGCCGGCGACTTTGCCACGGTGACGTCCTTGACCACCGAGGCCGTCGCCCTCGCCACCGCCTGACCCACCCGCCGAAAGAGCGTTGAAAGCTAGAAGGAGAGAGAAGTTCGATGAGCCTGTCCATCCGTCCCGCTGAGGACTGCCGCTACGACATCGTCTCGCTCGGGGAGGTGATGCTGCGCCTCGACCCGGGCGAGGGACGCATCCGCACCAGCCGCAGCTTCCGCGCGTGGGAGGGTGGCGGTGAGTACAACGTGGCCCGAGGTCTGCGCCGCGCGTTCGGCCTCCGGGCAGCCGTGGTGACCGCGCTCGCCGACAACGAGGTGGGGCGCCTGGTGGAGGACTTCATCCTGCAGGGCGGCGTCAGCGTGGACCACATCAGCTGGACGCCGTAGGCCGGCATCGGCCGCACGGTGCGCAACGGCCTCAACTTCACCGAGCGCGGCTTCGGTGTGCGCGGCGCCGTGGGCGTCTCCGACCGCGGCAACACGGCGATCTCCCAGCTCAAGCCCGGCGACGTCGACTGGGACCGTCTGTTCGGCGAGCTCGGCGCACGCTGGCTGCACACCGGCGGGATCTTCGCCGCTCTGAGCGAGTCCACCGCCGAGGTGGTGGTCGAGGCCGTGACCGCCGCCAAGAAGCACGGCACCGTGGTCTCCTACGACCTCAACTACCGCCCGAGCCTGTGGAAGTCGATCGGCGGCGAGGCGAAGGCCCAGGAGGTCAACAAGGCGATCGCCCCGCACATCGACGTCATGATCGGCAACGAGGAGGACTTCACCGCCTCGCTCGGCTTCGAGGTCGAGGGCACCGGTGACAACCTGGACAACCTCGACGTGACCAAGTTCCAGTCGATGATCGCCACCGCGAGCGCCGCCTACCCGAACTTCGAGGTCATCGGGAACACGCTGCGCACCGTGCACTCGGCGTCCGACAACGACTGGGGGGCGATCGCCTGGTCGAAGGACGAAGGCTTCGCCGAGGCTACGCACCGGCCGCACCTGGAGATTCTCGACCGCGTCGGCGGCGGGGACTCCTTCGCCTCGGGCCTCATCTACGGCCTCATCACCGGGCAGCCGCTGCAGACGGCCGTCGAGTACGGAGCTGCGCACGGTGCGCTGGCGATGACCACCCCGGGTGACACCACGATGGTGACCAAGGCCGAGGTGCTCAAGCTCGCCGGCGGCGGATCGGCCCGCGTGGACCGCTGATCGCACCCTGCACACGCGAGGGCCCCGCACCAGTTCGGTGCGGGGCCCTCGTTCGTGCTCAGCAGGTGGGCGTCACTCGGAGATCGCCACGCCCTGGAGCACCTCGCGGATCTCCGGCAGACGGTCGAACGCCTGGCTCGCGGTGCACGTCCCGACAGCCTGCACCACGTCGGTGTAGGCGCCGCGCTGCACCACCGTGATGAGCGCCGCCTGGTAGAGGGTGCCCGCCTGGGGGTGGACGAACGCGCCCTCGATGCGGAACGACGGGTGTGCGCCGCCGAATGCGTCGCGGTACTCCTGGCCGGTCTCCTCCCACTCGGGAGCGCTCTGCAGGGCCTCGACCGTGGCCCCTGCGGTCTCCTCCAGGCTGGCGCCGATGGCGCGCCGGCTGGTGACCACGACGTTCGGCTGGAACTCCTGAGCGCCGTCGAGGGACTTGCCGATCGCGACGAGAGCCTCGGCGACGGTGAGCACCTCCCACCCTTCCGGGCGTGGCAGCGAGACTCCGACCTGGGCCGGGAACTCGGCACTCGGGTAGGTGACGGTGTCGGACATTCTTCTCCTTCGAGAGTGGATGAACGTGTGCTGCAGACCAGGCTAGAACCCGAAGAAGCCCTTGACGTCGTCGACGATCTTCTTCGGCTTGATGGAGAAGTCCACCTTGACGCCCGCCCCGACTCCGAGCGAGGCGCCGATGTCGAACTTGACCTTGACCTCGTCGCTGGTCACCTTGATGTCACCGCTGGCCTCGAAGCCGATGCCGGCGCGGACATCCGCGCCGACGTTCGCCTGCGCGCCGGAGATCCCAACGCTGCCGCTCGCCTCGGCCTTGGCCCCGGCGAACGCCTTGACGCCCGCGTTCGCCGAGACACCGTCGAGGCCGACATCGAGGCCGGCGTTCGCCTTGGCCTCGGCACCGGCCATCCCGCGCACACCGACGTTGGTGGAGAGCGGGCCGGCGTTCCACGATCCGTTGGCCGACCCCTCGACGCCGGCGAAACCGCTCGCCTCGGCGCGGGCGTGAATGCCGTCGAGACCGATCGAGCCGTTCGCCGAGGCATTCGCCCGGGCGCCGCCGTACAGGGAGGCGTCGCCGGAGAACGTCCCCACCTGGGTGTTGACGCTCCCGTGCGCGTTGAGGTCGAACAGGTGCGCGTCCGCCTCGGCGCCGGCCCCCGCGTACCAGTTGCCGTTCTCGTACGTGGTGCCGTTCCAGGTGCTCGCGCTGGCGCCGGGCCCCTCCGCCGATGCCCGGTTTCCCGAGGGCACTCCGGCCTCGAACGAGGCTTCGGGGAGCGCGGGGTTGGGTGCGCGGACGCCCGCGAGCGCGATCGTGAGGTCCGTGCCCACCTGGTCGATGTCCGTCTGCAGTGTGGTCGCCCGCGTCCACAGCCGGTCGTTCTCGCCCTGGAGGCCCGGCGCGTCACGCCAGCTGCTCCACTCTTCGCCGTCGATCGAGCCGCCGGCGCGGGCGAACTCGTCCATGTCGTTGGCACGCCCCACGAAGTCCTTGACGTCGGTCTCGAGCGTCTCCGACCGCGTCTTCAGCGTGCCCAGGGTGGTTCCGGCGTCGTTGAGCGCCGTTCCCATCGTCGACAGGTTGCCCTGGATCGTCTCGAGCGGTGAGGAGATCTTGGGGATCGCCTGGAAGACGGCGGGGCTCTCGGGGGTGTTGTAGTTCGCCTCGGTCAGGCCCGTCCAGGCGCTGGTGACTCCGCTCGATGCACTCCCGACGCCGCCGCTCTCGCCACCGGCGGTGGTGAGGTTGCTCCCCGAGGTCTGGACGGTCTCGGGGTTTCCCTTGACTTTCGGGACGTCGGAGACCTGGATCATCGCGTAGGTCATCGCGGACCCCCCTGGTTCGCCGGAGTGACGGTGTAGTCACGACCGGAGGAGGTGATGTCGACGCCTGGCCCAGTGGCCGTCGTCTGGTAGTAGGTGGTCGTGTCGGTGACACCGTTGTGGGTGTTGGCCGTGGACCAGTTCTTCCCGCTGACCGAGTAGCCGTTCGACTCGGCCGAGTAGCCGGTGTAGCCCGTCGACGAGCTGCCGTCCCTGGCGGAGACCGACTGATGGCTGACGGACAGCGACCTGTTCTCGCTCGTGCTCGGAAGGTTCTCGTTGACGGCGGCGAGGCCTCGGTTGTTGGTCCCACCCGGGGTGGTGTCGCGGCCGTTCGCCCAGTTGTTGAGGTCGGCCTCGCCGTTGACGAATGCTGTGCCGTGCTCGAACGTCACCTTGGCCTCGGTGGCCTTCTGCTCGGCGACCATCTCCGCTGAGCTGTTCTCGTACACAGTCAGGCACGCGCGCAGGGCGCCCACGCAGCTGGTCGCGTAGGTCTTGATCGTCGTGACGTCGCGCGTGTGGTTGCTGCGAAGCGTCGCGAGCCGACTCACGGCCGAGAACTCGGGAGGCAAGGCGCCTTCGGCGTTGGTGAGTTCGTCGGTGATGGTCGTCTTGACATCGTCGAGATCCTTGATCGCGGTCTCGGTGTCGGTCGCCACCTTCCCGGCACTCTCGTTGTCCACCGCGTACTTGTCACCCATGCTGCTCCCCGCCGTCTCGCCAACAACGTCCGCCAGCCTAGGGCCACACGCGGCACCGATCGAGGGGAGTCCTCCCCATCGGGCTACCGCGCCAGCTGCATGGCGGGTGAGGCGTAGACGACGTTGACGACAACCCTGTCGAGCCACACGGTGAGCCGCTCGGCCTCGTCGGCGAGAGCCCGCCTCGCTCTCGCCGGGACGTCTTCAAGGAGGTGAATCCGTGCGGTGCCGTCGCGGTCCTGCACCCATGTCCCGACGACGTGACCGTTCCACCAGGCTGTGGTGCCGGCATTGCCGACCGAGTCGAAGGTCATAGCCAGGTGCCGGCCGACGTAGAAGTCACGCCCTCGCCAGCCCATCACGGTCGGGTCGAGCGTGGGCAGCAGCGCCACCCACTCGGTCGGCTGCTCGACCGGCTCGATGTCGTCGGGCAGCAGCCACCCGAGCGCGGTCTCGGTGTCCAGGCTGACGGGCACAGCCTCGACATCGATGAGCGCCGCACGCACGGCACCGAGCGTGCCACCCAGCCACCAGGCGAGATCGGCCTCGGTGCCCGGGCCGAAGCTGTGCAACCAGCGTCGGACGAGCTCGGCATACCCCTCCCGTTCCGAGAGCGGTTCGGGGACGACGGGCAACCACGTCGAGGTCGCCGTCCACCGCGGTTTCGACAGGCGCCAGTGGCCACCGTTGTGTGCGCGCACCAGCCTGCCCTGCGCGTTGAGCAGCTGGAGCACCTGTGGTGCGACCGGCGTCGCCGCAGCCCACCGCCCGCTCCCCCGCTCGACCTTGACGTCCACCGCGGGCAGCAGCTGGCGCAGCTCGGTGCCGCTCGCCTCTCGCGTGGTGAGCGTCTCGACGACGGCGTCGCCCACCTCGTCGAGCCATCTCTCGCCGTCGGGTGTGATGCCCGAGGTCACGAGGTCCTTGGCCAGCCGCGACCTCAGCGAGCGCGCCACCCGGGCGCTCGTGCTGCCCCAGGCCGCAGGCAGCAGGTCGGTCGTGAAGCCGAAGAGTGTCTGTCTCATCGCGGACTGCTTGACGATGCTGCGGTGCTGGTAGAGAGCGTTCTCGACGTCGTCGATGGTGACCCCGGCCGCCCTGGCACGGAGCGCGAGGTGCACGGAGGCCGGTTCGGTCGCGTGCAGGACCGTCATCCCCCTCGTCGCAGACACGAGATCGGAGAACCGCGCGTCGGGCGCCACACCGTGGCGCACGCCGAGGCGCGCGCGGCGCTCGTCGTCGGTGACCCGACGGGCGGGCCTCGGCGATGCCTTCATAGACCACGATCGTAGACAGGACAGCACCGGGCGCATCGCAGGCTGTGTGCTCGCGGCTTCACTTCCCTCGATCGACCCCATCGTGATAGCAGTCGCGCGTGAGCGGTACGGCGTAGGACCAGTCGAAGGGGAAGATGTCCCTCTCGCGCGCTGCAAGCGCCCCGAGCGCCTGGCTCGGCTCCGCCGACGAGATCCAGGTCGGGCCGATCTTCCAGTACACCCCGACGAGGTTCCCGCCGGCCGAGGTATCCACCTGAAAGACCGACGGGATCCGATCGCCACGCGGTGGCATCGTCGTGCCGGCGATCCAGTAGATGGCATCGTCCTCGGGAACCACCTCGACCTGTACCACCGTCGGCGTCCCGGTGAGCTGGTCGATGCGGATGACGAACGTGGGCGAGCCGTGCAGAAGGTTCAGCCATTGAATCGTGGTGGCATCCGGCTCACTCACGGCGTGGGCTCTCGTATGTCGCGCATCCGATCCTCGGTGCTCTCGCGCGATTCTTCGAGATAGGCCAGCCACTCCGCCCAGTAGCTGTGCTCTCGTAGGCCACGGTCGTCGAACGCCGCCACGATCTCCCTGAACGGGTAGACGCCGTGGTGCATCTGCCGCTCGAGCGGAGCGAGCTCGGCAGCGAGACTGAGGTACTCGGACATCCCCAGGCCCAGCGACTGAAGGTCAGCGAACCACCCGAGCTCGGCGATACCGAGCGGGAAGCCCTCGTTGCGTTGCCCGAGATCGAACACCAGCATCTCGCCCGACGGGAGATCAGTCAGCGCGCGCACGGTGACCGATGCCGGATCCGTTGCCAGCAGCTCCTCCTGCTCGCTCTGCCACTCCTGCGGGGTGAGTCGTCGTTCGGGGAACGCGATGAATTCAGCCATCTGGAACAGCGGGACAGTCGCCAGGAACGTCACCACCTCCGGCGGTGCGACGTGCTCATCCATGCCCATGGTCGATTCTTCTCCTCAGGATTCCGCCGGCCACGCGCGACAGCGCACACCCACCCACCGAGCCACCGTCACGGCCTTCGCTGACAGCGTGCGCAGCGGAAGGAGGAGCGGTTGGCGAAAGATTCTCGCCGAATCGTGCCACCGCAGCGGTCGCACGGCTCGCCCTCCCGCCCGTACACGTGCAGCGATCGGTCGAAGTAGCCGCTGGCTCCGTTGACGTTCACGTAGAGGGAGTCGAAACTGGTGCCGCCTGCCGCGAGGGCCGCCCGCATCACGTCGGTGGCGGCGTCGAGCAGCAGCTGCAGCCGCGCGGGCGGGAGGCTCCTGCCCGGCCGGTCGTAGTGCAGCCGGGCCGTCCAGAGCGCCTCGTCGGCATAGATGTTCCCGACGCCGGAGACCAGCTCCTGGTCCAGCAACGCCTTCTTGACGCCCCGGGCCGACGCCCGGATCCGGCGGACCAGTGCAGCGCGGCCCACGGTCCCGGCCGCGACCATCGGGTCGAGCAGGTCGCGCGCGATGTGTGCGGCCACCTCGGGGATCAGCGGATCGGACCCGATCCCGCCGGCGTCCCCGCCCGGGCCACCGTCGGACGTCGCCACCAGATCGGTCACTGCGAGGTGCCCGAAGGTCCGCTGGTCGTGGAAGTCGAGCGCTCCGTCGTCGGCGAACGTGATCCGCACCCGGCGGTGCGGATGCTCAGGTGCCGGATCCTCGGGCAGCAGGAACTGCCCGCTCATGCCGAGATGCGCGAAGAGTGCCTCCTCCGCGGCGCCGCCGGCCTCCCGGAGCGGCAGCCACAGGTACTTGCCACGTCGCACCGCCGCGGCGAAGCTCCGGCCCACGAGCCGCGCCGACAGCTCCTCGGCACCGCCGAGCTGACGCCGGGTCACGCGCGCGCCGAGCGGTCCGTGCACCTGCACAGCGGCGATCGGGCGGTCGAGCACGTGACGCGCCAGCCCGGCACGCACGGTCTCGACCTCAGGAAGCTCCGGCACCGTCCCGGTCCGTGCCCTCGAGCAGCGCGGTGTACGCGCGCGACGCCGCCTGCTGCTCGGCGATCTTCTTGCTGGTGCCTTCGCCGGTGCCCCAGGTGACGTCGTCGAGCACGAGCCGCGCCTCGAAGAAGCGCTCGTGATCGGGGCCGCTGCCCTCGACCACGTAGGCCGGCAGCCCGAGCCCGCGTTCGGCCGCGAGTTCCTGCACGCTCGTCTTCCAGTCCAGCCCGGCACCGAGGTGGGCGGCGTTCTCCAGGGTCGACCCCAGCAGCCGCTCCACCACCGCACGGGTGGGTTCCAGCCCATGGCTCAGGTACACCGCTCCGATGACCGCCTCGAACGTGTCACACAGGATCGAGTCCTTGTCACGCCCGCCGGTGGACAGCTCCCCCTTGCCGAGCAGCACGTAGCCACCCAGCTCGAGCGTGCGAGCGATCGCGGCAAGCGCTCGCTGCGACACCGACGCCGCTCGCATCTTGGCGAGCTCTCCCTCGGAGCGGTCGGGCAGGCACCGATACAGGTACTCGGTCACCACGAGACCCACCACGGCGTCACCCAGGAACTCCAGGCGCTCGTTCGTCGGGATGCCGCCTGCCTCGTGCGCGAAGCTGCGGTGCGTCAGCGCCAGCACGAGCAGCTCGCCGTCGAGGTCGATCCCGAGGCGGTCGGCGAGGTCCTGCGCGGCCGCACTCATCGCGGCTCCTCGCCCTCGCCCTCGCCCTCGCCCTCGTCGTCACCCTCCACGGAGGCGAGCGCCGAGAGCGCAGCCCAGCGCGGATCGAGGATCTCGTGCGCGTGGCCGGGCTCAGCGTCGTCGAGACGGATGCCACACTCCGAGCACAGACCTGCACAGTCGGGTGTGCACAGCGGCCGGAAGGGCAGCGACGGGACCACCGCGTCGGTGATCGTGGCCTCGAGATCGAGCAGATCGCCGTCGAGCACGGGAAGCGGGTCCTCGTCCTCCTCGTCCTCGGAGGCGGACCGCTGACCACGGGTGTCCGGGTAGGCGAACAGCTCGGTGAGGTCGACCCGCACGCCTTCACTCACCTCGCGCAGGCACCGGACGCACTCACCGAGCGCGCGCCCGGTGACGGTGCCCGTGACGAGGACACCCTCACTGACGGCCTCGAGCCGAAGCGCCAGCTCGAGTGGCGCCGCGGCCGGGATCGCGATCACCTCCGAACCCAGTGCTGCAGGCGCGTCGACCGTCAGTTCGAGCTCGCGCATCGAGCCCGGGCGCCGGGCGAGGTCGTGCGTGTTGACGACGAACGGGCCGGTCATCGGGACTCCTCGGCATCGGCGTGCTCGTCGCTGGTCTCCGCGGCGCGGAACCGATCGATCCGGCTCACGCGTGCGGGCACCTCCGGGCGATCCCCGTCGAGCTTGGCCTTCTCGGCGCGACCACGGGCACGCTCCACAAGACGCTGACGGCCGGCAGCCACCTGGTTGGTGATCGCGCCGAGGTCGATCTCGAACTGGGCTAGCTGTCGATCGCAGTAGTCGTCGGAGTCCTTGGCGAGCTGCTCGGCCCGCTCACGGGCCGCGGCGACGATCTCCTCGGCACGGTGCTCCGCAGCCGCCACGACCGACTCTTCCGACACCAGGTGGTCGGCGCGGGCGCGTGCCTTCTCGAGGATCTTGGCAGCTTCGCGGCGCGCGCGGTCCAGCACGGCGTCGGCATCGGCCACGAGCGTGTCGGCCTGCGAGATCTGGCTCGGCAGCACGGCCTTTGCGGACTCGATCAGCTCAAGCACCTCGGCCCGGTTGATCAGCGCGGACGCCGACATCGGCATCGCCCGTGCACCCGCCACGAGGTCGGTCAGCTCGTCCAGGATCGCGACGAGCGACTCGCCGCTGCTCGATTCGGTCATGGCTTCTCTCCCTGGTGACGGCGCGCCTCGAGCGCGCGGTGGACGGCCTCGGCGACGCCTGCCGGCACGAGGTCAGCGATCGCACCTCCGTGCGTGGCGACGTCCCGCACCATCGACGAGGCGATGTGGGCGAGCGCGGGATCGCCCACCACGAACACCGTGTCGACCCCGCTGAGGTGGCGGTTCATCAGGGCCATCGGCTGCTCGGCGTCGAAGTCCGCACCACCACGCAGACCCTTGACGATCGCGGATGCTCCGACCTCGCGGACGAGGTCGGCCAGCAGGCCAGGCATGGCGACCACCCGGACACCGGGAACGTCGGCGACCGCAGAGGCGAACAGCTCGACGCGAGCGACGTCGTCGAGGAGCGGCTGCTTCGCGGCGTTCACGCCGACGGCGACCACCACCTCGTCGAACATGGCGCGCGCGCGCCGCACCACATCCAGATGACCGAGGGTCACGGGGTCGAACGACCCCGGACAGACCGCGACTCCCGCCATGACGCCAACTTACCGCGCGCACAGCGCACCGCCGCTCCTGCGCCCATGACAAGCGACGGCAATGCAGGGATACCGCAAGCGCTTGCGCCTAGCATGGAACCGGTATCTCGCCCCCGACGAAGAAGAGCTCATGCCCACCACGCGACTGACCGACGTCGCACTCCTGCTCCGCCCCGAGGACGACGTCGCGATCACCACCAGCGACCTGACCGCCGGGTCTGAACTCGCCACCGACACAGGGACGCTCCGGGTCCCCGCTGACATCCCCCGCGGCCACAAGCTCGCGGTGCGCAGCCTCGACCCGGGTGCGCAGGTGCACAAGTACGGGCAGTCGATCGGGCTCGCCACGGCTCCGATCGCGGCCGGAGATCACGTGCACAGCCACAACCTCGGCATGGACACCGGTGAGCGCGCGCACGAGTTCGGCACGGCCCGCGTGGTCCCGACGTTCCCCGAGGGCCTGCCGCGCACCTTCCTCGGCTACGACCGCGGCGATGGCCGTGTGGGTACCCGCAACTACATCGGCGTGATCACGTCGGTGAACTGCTCGGCGAGCACCGCCAAGCTGATCGCGGACCAGTTCCGCGGTATCGGGACCCTCGACGACTTCACGAACATCGACGGCGTCATGGCGCTCGCGCACACGTCCGGCTGCGGTCTGGTGTCCGGCTCCGACGGCGCCGACATGCTGCTGCGCACGTTGCGCGGGTACGCGAGGCACCCCAACTTCGGCGGCCTGCTGGTGCTGGGCCTGGGCTGCGAGATGCTGCCGGTGACCTCGCTCGTGGAGGGTCTGGGACTCCCCGAGGGCATGCACATCGAGGCCATGACGATCCAGGACACCGGCGGCATCCGCGCCACGGTGCGCGCCGGCGTCGAGAAGATCCGCGAGATGCTCCCGATCGTCAACCAGGCCACACGCACCCCGCAGGACGTGAGCGAGCTGACCCTGGCCACCAACTGCGGTGGCTCCGACGGCTACTCCGGCATCACGGCAAACCCCGCGCTGGGCCTCGCAGGTGACTGGCTGGTGGCGGCGGGAGGCACCTCGGTGCTGGCGGAGACCCCTGAGGTCTACGGCGCCGAGCACCTGCTGACGCGGCGCGCGGTCTCGCCCGAGGTCGGGCAGAAGCTGCTCGACCGGCTCGAGTGGTGGAAGGACTACACCGCGGCGGGCGGCGGCACGATGGACAACAACCCCTCCCCCGGCAACAAGGCAGGCGGCCTGACGACGATCCTCGAGAAGTCGCTCGGCGCTGTCGCCAAGGGCGGCTCGGCCGAGCTGGCGGCGGTGTACGAGTACGCCGAACAGATCACGGACAAGGGCTTCTGCTTCATGGACACCCCGGGCTACGACCCGGTGTCGGTGACCGGGTTGGTCGCGGGCGGGTCCACGGTCGTGGTGTTCACCACCGGTCGGGGGTCGGTGTTCGGGTGCAAGCCATCGCCGTCGATCAAGGTCGCGACCAATACCCCCATGTACGAGCGCATGAGCGAGGACATGGACATCAACGCCGGACGGATCGTCGACGGCACCGCCACGCTCGAGGAGGTCGCTCGCGAGATCTACGAGCGCATCGTCGCCGTCGCGTCCGGTCAGGAGACCGTCAGCGAGGAGATGGACATCGGCCAGGAGGAGTTCATCCCCTGGCAGCTCGGCGCCGTCACCTGAGCAGCCAGTCCACCTCGCGGCGTAGCAGGTCGGCGCGGACCGCGCCGTAGGCGGGCACGTCGTGCCCGAGCGTGTCGACGACGGCGCGCACAGCCACGCCGTCGACCCCACCTTCGTGGGTCCAGACGATCGGATGAACGACGCCGTCATGCACCTGCGTGAGCAGCGGCACGATCTGCTGGCTCACCTCGAGGAACGAGTAGCGCTCGTCCACGATGTCGACCTCGGCCGGCAGTCCGGCAGTGATCGGGTGCTCGTGCGTGGCGACCTGCACGGTGGCCGGGCCGCCGGGTGGGTGCATCGAGGTGCCGGGCACCCAGCGGCCGCCGAGCACGTGGGGCCAGCGGTGCTCGTCGTAGAAGGTGTTGGTGGCGGCGTGGGTCGCGAGCACCGGTCCGCCTGCGAGCGCGTGCACGAGCACCGCCTCGCGCCAGCGCGAGCCCGCATCGTCGGGCTCGCCCGGGATCGCGTCGGCGCCGCCTCCGGCGTTGACCACGAGCAGCCGGGCAGACACAGGTTCGCTGCTGTCGGTGCCGCAGACCCGCGCGGTGAGCCCGTGCTCGGTGAGGACCTCGGCGATCCGTGCCGAGGTGCCGGGAAAGTCGTGCCACGGATCGGCGTAGCGGCCTTCACCGCTGAGGACGACGACATCGAGATCAGCCATCCCCCCACCCTACGCGGTAAGCGATTACCGCTAGGCTGAGGCCGTGCCCCATGACCCGGTGACCCTGACCGTGGCCGAGCGCGCCGTCGCGACCTATCACGATGGCTCCGACCTCCAGGCCGACCTCTCACCTCGCCCGTACCTGCACCCGGTGCGCACCCCCGGCGGCGTCGAGATGACCGAGACGTACCCGGCGGACCACCGGCACCACTACGGCGTCAGCGCCGCCGTGGTCGACGTGGACGGCGTCACCTACTGGGGCGGCAAGTCCTACGTGGACGGCCAGGGTTATGTGATGCTCGCCAACCAGGGCCGCCAGAGAGGTCCCGCGCCCGAGGTCACGAGCACGGGTCACCGCACGGTGCTCACGCACCGGCTCTCCTGGACCGGTCCCGACGGCGATGAGCAGATCGTCGAGAAGCGAGAGATCCGCCTCGCTCACCTCGGCGACGCCTCGCTGCTGACCTGGCGCAGCGACCTTCACGCACCGCACCGCGACCTGCTGATCGGCTCGCCGGCCACCCGTGGACGCACCGGTGCCGGCTACGGCGGCCTGTTCTGGCGCGTCGGGCCCGATGCACCCAGCACGGTGCGCGTGAGCACGCCCCACGGGGTGGTGACCGGCGAGGATGACGCACTCGGCGCCGTCGGCCGCTGGTTGACCCTCACCCAGGTCCGCGACAGCGGACCGGTGACTCTGCTGCTCGCGCAGCCCGAGACCGACCTGCTCCCCTGGTTCGTGCGCGTGACGGGCTACGTGGGCGCGGGCCCGGCGGTCGCGTGGGACACACCGACACCGCTCGCTCACGGCACGACCCGGACGCTGCACCTGTGGGCCGCGCTGATCGACGCCGAGCTGGACGTGGCGGCCGCCGACTCCATCTACCGCGACCTGGAGAACCTCGCACGATGACCACGACCTTCGCCGTGCTCGGCATCCACGGGTACGGCCGCCTGCACCTGGCTGAGCTGGCACTGCTTGCCACCGACGGGATCGCCGAGGTGGTCGCCGTGGCCGACCCGCGGGGCGCCGACGGCGCCGACCAGGTGCCCCCCGGAGTGCCCTGCTACACCGACCTCGACGACTTGCTCGCGCACGTGGTGCCCGATGTCGTGGTGCTGGCGACGCCGATCCACACCCACGCCCCGCTCGCGATCCAGGCGATGCGTGCCGGCGCGCACGTGCTCGTGGAGAAGCCCACCGCGGCCTCACTGGCCGAGCACGAGGCGATGGTGGCCGTCTCGGAAGAGACCGGCCGCGCCGTGCAGGTCGGCTTCCAGAGCTTCGGCTCGCACGCGTTCACGGAGATCGAGCGCCTCGTCGCCGACGGATCGATCGGCGAGGTCATCGGCGTCGGTGGCGTGGGCACGTGGCTGCGCACCATCTCCTACTACCAGCGGTCGCGCTGGGCGGGGATGCGAGCGCTCGACGGCGTCCCTGTGGTCGACGGTGTGGTCACCAATCCGCTGGCCCATGCGGTCGCGACCGCGCTGAAGATCGCGGGCGCGGTGCGTGCCGAGGATGTCGCAAGCGTGGAGGTCGAGCTGTTCCACGCCCACGACATCGAGGCGGACGACACCTCCAGCGTGCGGGTCGTCACGACCAGCGGCACCACGGCGACCTTCGGGCTCACACTCTGCGCGGCCCGCCAGGACAACCCGGTGATCACCGTGCAGGGCAGCGAAGGCGAGATCGCCTTCGCCTACACGGCCGACATCCTCACGCTCCGGACCGGCACCGAGACCACGGAGGACCGGGTGGGGCGCACCAGCCTGCTGCGCAACCTCGTGGACCACCTGCTCGAGGAGAGCGTGCCGCTCGTGGCCCCAGTCGCCGAGACCGGCGCGTTCATGCGGGTGCTGGAGGCTGTCCGCACCGCGCCGGAGCCGGTCGCGATCGATGGCGACGCCGTCACCTGGGTAGGTGAGGGCGCCGATGCCCACCCCGTGATCGCGGACATCGAGACCTGGTGCGCCCGGGCGTCCCGCGAGCACCAGCTCTTCAGCGAGCTGGGCGCGCCGTGGGCGCAGCCGATCAGCTGAGAGCGTCCACGGTGCGATAGACCGTCACCACGGCCGCACCACCCAGTCCGATGTTGTGCTGCAGCGCGGTCCGGACACCGTGGACCTGCCGGGCGCCGGCCTGACCGCGTAGCTGCCAGACCAGCTCCGCGCACTGCGCCAGCCCGGTCGCACCGAGCGGATGTCCCTTGGACAGCAAGCCGCCCGAGGGGTTGGTCACGACGCGGCCCCCGTAGGTGTTGTCACCATCGAGGATGAACCGCTCGGCCGTGCCCGGCGGGGTGAGGCCGAGCGCCTCGTAGGAGATCAGCTCGTTCGTGGTGAAGCAGTCATGCAACTCGACGACGCCGAACTCCTCACCTCCGATGCCCGCCTCCTCGTACGCGGCCGCCGCGGCCGCGACCGTGACGTCATACCCGACGACGCGCATGCGGTCGCCACCCTCGAAGGTGGTGTCGGTGTCGGTGCGCAGCGCCTGGCCGGCGATCTCGACGTCGGCGGTCAGCCCACGACGCCGGGCGAACTCCGGGCTGACGATCACCGCTGCCGCGGCTCCGCACGTCGGAGGACAGCACTGCAGCCGGGTCAGTGGACCGAAGACCCGCGGCGACGCCAACACCTCGTCGACCGTGACCGGATCGGTGAAGACGGCGTTCGGGTTGTTGGCGGCGTGCGCACGCGACTTGACGCTGATGCGGGCAAACACCGCCGGGTCCATCTCGTAACGCGCCGCGTAGTCCGCTCCCGCACCGCCGAAGAGCATCGGCGCCAGAGGCGCCCGCGCACCGGCTTCGACCTCCTCGGCAGCGCGAATGAACGCTCCGAGCGGATTCGGTCGATCGGTCCACTTCTCCGTGAGCGCGCCACGCTCCATCTGCTCGAACCCGAAGGCCAGCACGCACTCAGCCACGCCGGAGGCAACAGCCTGCCGAGCAAGCCAGAGCGCTGTCGAGCCCGTGGAGCAGTTGTTGTTGACATTGACGACCGGGATCCCGGTGCGGCCCACGCCGTACAGCGCCTGCTGCCCCGAGGTGGAATCGCCGTAGACGTAGCCCGCGTAGGCCTGCTGGACGTCCTCGAGCAGGATTCCCGCATCGGACAACGCACTGCGGATGGCGACCCGTGCCAGCTCGTCGTAGGGCCGCGCGGTCCGGGGCGTGGCAAACGGGACCATGCCGACGCCCAGGACCCTCGCGGTCACGGCGCTGTTCCTTGCATGCCGTCCAGCAGCCGCGGCATCAGCCGCCTGACCTGCTGCCGCAGCGCAGCATCCACATCGTCGGCGCCCGCGAGGTGGCGTTGGACCGCGTGGGAGAAGACGCCGTCGAACAGTGCGTACGCGGTGTCGGCATCGACCAGCAGCGCCCGCTGTGCGAGCTCGGCATATCGGAGCAGGATCCGCCACACCATGGTGCGCAGCGCGGTGTCGATCTCGGCGACCTCGCCACGGAAGCTCGAGTCGACTAGGCTCTGGACCCGCAGGTCGTACCAGAGTCGCTGCTCGTGCGCATCCTCGTGCATCGTGACGAGAAGGGCGGCGAGAAACCGTTCGACCAGATCGTCAGGACCGGACGCGCCCGACCCCACGTCGTCGTACCTGCGCACGCAGCGCCGCTTGTAGAGCGTGACGCAGTGCGTGATCAGCTCGGTCTTGTCAGCGAAGTAGTAGTGCAGCACGCCGTGGGAGAACTCGGAGTTCTGGGCGATCTCACGCAGCGAGGTGTTGGCATATCCGCGCTCGGCGAGCGTGCGCAACGCGGCCGCAGCCAGCTCGTCCCGGCGGGCGGAGACCTTGTCGGCAGTCGCCAGCGCAGGCGCCATGGCGCGTCCGTTCGACGCGCTGGTGGCGTCGTCGGCGTGCGTCGGGGCTGCGGTCACAGTGCTCCACGGTACTCGTGCCAGTGAGCGACATGCGGGATCGCACGCCGAACTTGACAACTGTCCAAGAAACTCTTGACGACTGTCAAGCGATGGTGCAGGGTGACGAGCACCGGACCGCCACCGACGGCGGCCGGGCACCATCTCAGCTCGACGAGGAGCAACCATGACAGCCTTTGACCTGACCGGGCGGCGCGCCGTCGTCACCGGTGGAGCGCAGGGCCTCGGTCTTGCGATGGCCACAGCCCTGGCCGACGCCGGCGCCACCGTGGTCCTGGCCGATCGCGCTGACGATGTCGGCAGCGCGGCCGCCGCCCAACTCACCGACTCCGGTGCGCACGCCAGCTTCGTGCACCTGGACGTGACCGATGAGGCCGACTGGGAGCGCGCCATCGGTGACGTCGTGGCCAGCACCGGCGGACTGGACATCCTCGTCAACAACGCCGGCGTCGAGGTGACCTCACTGCTGGTCGATATCGATCCGGCCGAGCTGCGCGCGATGCTCGACGTCAACGTTCTCGGCACCATGCTCGGCATCAAGCACGGGTTCCGCGCCATGCGGCCGGGCGGTGCTGCCGGCTCCGGCGGCGCGATCGTCAACGTGGCCTCGGTGGCGGCCACCATCGCCTTCCCGGGCATCGCCGGATCCTCCGGCACCAAGTCCGCCGTCGACCGGATCACCAGAGTGGCCGCGATGGAGTCCGGCAAGCTCGGCTACGGGGTGCGCGTCAACTGCGTGTACCCGGGGCTGGTGCCGACCGCGATGGGTCAGAAGCTCGCGGTCGAGACCGCCGCGCTCGGTCTGTTCGAGTCGCCCGATGCCGCGGTCGGCGCCGTCGTCGACCTCACGCCGCTGGGGCGGCTCGGTGAGCCTTCCGACATCGCCGACGCCGTGGTGTTCCTGGCGAGCGACGCCGCACGATTCGTCACCGGCGCCGGCCTCCCGGTCGACGGCGGCATGGGGATGTGAGGACGCGATGAGCGACAAGCCTGTCATCGTCTACGGAGCCTCCGGCTACACCGGGCGGCTGGTTTGCGAGTACCTCCGCGAGTACAACGTTCCGTTCGTCGCCGCCGGGCGCAGCGAGGAACGCCTGACGGACTCCCTGGCCAGCAACGTCGCCGGCGTCGAGACCGCCGACTACGAGGTGCGCCAGGTCGAGCACGACCTCGAGGCGCTGACCGACCTCTTCAGCGGTGCCCGGGTGGTGCTGAACACGGTCGGCCCCTTCAGCACCTGGGGTCCGACCGTGGTCGAGGCGGCCCTGGCCGCGGGAGCCCATTACACCGACACCACGGGCGAGCAGGACTGGTTGATCACCTGCGAGAGCGACTACGGCGCGCGGTTCGCCGACAAGGGTCTGCTGCTCGCTCCCGGCATCGCCCAGATGTACACCACCGGTGAGATCGCCGCTCAGCTGTGTCTGGAGCAGCCCGGTCTCGACACCCTCGACATCGCGGTGTTCTGGGGCGGCAGCCCGACCATCGCGTCGACGTTGACGATCCTCGTGAACGCGGCCACCTCCAAGGCCCATTACCTCGAGCAGAACCAGTACGTGGAGTTCGATCCCGACCAAGGACTCGTCTCACTCGTGGTGCCGGGCCAGCACGAGCTCGCACTGTCACTGCCCTGGGGAGGCACGAGCCACCCGGTGTGGTTCAAGAACGATCCGCGGGTCGCCAACGTGAAGGCGCAGGGCGGCGTGTTCAACGCCGCGCTGATGAACGGCGTGCCGCAGATCGTGGCCGCCGCGCTCGAGGCAACCAAGGACATGAACCACACGGACCGCGATGCCGCGCTCACGGCGACTGCGGCCCAGGTCATGAACCAGATGCCGCCTCGCGAGAACCCGCGGCTGAACAAGTCGCTGGACTCGGTGCACGCCTCCGGACCGCTGGGCCGCGCGCACTGCGTGATCCATGGCAACCAGAACTACAAGCAGACCGGCCTGCTGCAGGCGTTCGCCGCGTACTGGCTGCTGCAGCGTCCGCCGCTGCGGACCGGGTTCGCGTCGGGCTGCCAGGCGTTCGGGCACCGCGAGCTGTTGGGTCAGCTGCGCGCGTTCGGGCTGGTCAGCGACCCCGTGCTCACCGTGAACGGCTGAGTGCGAAGGGAGAGCACGGATGCGGCTGGTCGACTACCTCGACAAGGGCGCGAGCCTCGACCCTGACGCGCCGTGCCTGCGCGCCGACGAGCGCGTGCTGAGCTACCGCGACGTGCAGGCCACGTCCGACGCTGTGGCCCGCGCGCTCGCCGGGAGCGGCATCGTGCCGGGCGACAAGGTCGCGATTCTGTCGGCCAACGACCCGATCGCGTTCACCTGCGTGTTCGGGATCTCCCGCGCGGGGGCCGTCTGGTGCCCGATCAACCCGCGCAACGAAGCCCGCGAGAACCGGCAGCTGCTGGATCTCTTCGAGTGCCGCGCGTTGATCTTCCAACGCGCCTTCGCGCCCCTGGTCGCGCGGATTCTGCCCGATCTGCCGCGTCTGGAGGTCGTCGTCTGCCTGGACGGCGCAGGCACCCCGGGCGACCTCCCGGGACGGAGAGTGGATGGCAACCACACCCGTGGACGACATCGCGATGATCGTCGGCACCGGCGGTACCACCGGCCTGCCGAAGGGAGTGCAGCTGAGCACCCGGAACCTGGAGACGATGACGGCGATCACGCTGATGTCGTACCCGTTCGCACCACGGCCGGTGTACCTCGCGCTGGCGCCGCTCACGCACGCAGCCGGGGTGCTGTCCTTCCCGGTACTGACGATGGGCGGCGAGATCGTCATCATGGCCTCACCCGACATCGGGCACTTCCTGCACCTCATCGAGCGCCACCGGGTCACTCACACCATGCTGACGCCGACGTTGCTGTACATGGTGCTCGACCACCCCGACCTCGACACCGTCGACACCAGTTCCCTGCAGTGCTTCTGGTACGGGTCGGCGCCGATGTCGGCGGCCAAGCTCGAGCGGGCGCTGCACCGCTTCGGACCGGTGCTGGCGCAGTACTTCGGACAGACCGAGGCACCCATGGTCGCCACGACCATGACCCCGGGCGACCACTACCGCCCTGACGGGAGCATCGCCGTCGAGCGCCTGACCTCCGCAGGTCGTGCGGCACCGTTGGTGACACTGGCGATCATGGACACCGACGGTCGCCGGCGACCCCCCGGCGACCCCGGTGAGATCGTGCTGCGCAGCTCGCTCGTGACCCCGGGCTACCCCCGCAACCCCGAGGCGACGGCGGCCGGCTCTCCGTACGGCTGGCACCACACCGGGGACATCGGATACCTCGACGAGGATGGCTTCCTGTTCATCGTCGACCGCGCCAAGGACATGATCATCACGGGCGGCTTCAATGTGTACTCGGCCGAGGTGGAGCAGGCCGTGATGGAGCACCCCGCTGTCCAGGATTGCGCAGTATTCGGCGTCCCGGACAGCAGGTGGGGTGAGCAGGTCACGGCGGTGGTGCAGATCAGCCCCGGCCACACGATCGAGGTCGACGCACTGCATGCGTTCGTGCGGGAACGTGTGGGCGGAGTGAAGACACCCAAGGAGTTCCTCGTGTGGGACGACCTGCCCCGCTCGAAGGTGGGAAAGGTCTTGAAGCGCGAGATCCGTGCGACCGTGATCGGCTCAGCCGGCTGAGCGCCGTTGTGCGAGATCAGCGGACCGCCTTCTTCACCAGCGCGCGGAGTGTCTTCTCCACGTCGTCGTTCCACGCGGTCACGGCGAACGACGTGGGCCACATGACACCGTCGTCGAGCGCCGCGCCGTCGTCGAAGTTCACCGTGGCGTACCTGGTGTCGAACTTCGAGGCCGGTTGCACGAACATCAGCACCTTGCCGTCGCGTGCGTAGGAGGGGAACCCGTACATCGTCTTCGGGTCCAGCTCCGGCGCTTCCTCGGACACCACCACGTGGAACCGCGAGGCGACCTCGCTGTCGGTGCCGCTCAGCCCCTCGATCGCCGCCATGCAGGCCTCGAACTCACGCGCCTTCTTCGCGGCGCCCTTGACGCCCTTGGTCGCGCGCAGCTCCTCGGCACGCTGCTTCATGGCATCGCGCTCGGCCTTGCTGAATCCGCTCATCGGTGTGCTCCTTGTGTCGGTGATCCTGTGTCGCCCTCGAGCCTAGGGAGCACCTCGCCGACGCCACTTCTTCGTTCCTGATCAGTTCGCGACGGCGGTGGCGAACCAGAGCGTGGTCTCGCCGTAGACCTTCGTGTCCTCGACCTCGAGCCCCGCCGGCCAGGTCGGCTCACCGGCGCGGGTCGACTGCTCGAGCACGACGGCGGCGCCCTCAGCCAGCCAGCCCGGTCGCCTCAGCAGTCGAAGCACTCGGTCGACCCCCAGCTCGTACGGCGGGTCGATGAAGACGAGCGTGGAAGTGCGGGTGGGCGCGCGCCCCGCGAGGAGCTGTTCGACCTTGCGCCCGATCACCGTGACCTGCTCCGCGAACCCGAGCGTGCTGGCGTTCGACCGACACACCGCGACCGCAGTGCGCGAGGAGTCCACGAGCACCGCGGTCTCAGCGCCGCGCGAGAGCGCCTCCAGACCCAAGGCGCCCGAGCCGGCATACAGATCGAGGACGCGTGCGCCATCGAGCAGGCCACGATGATCAAGGCGAGAGAACAGCGCCTCCCGGACCCTGTCGCTGGTGGGGCGGGTGCCGGTGGCGGGCACAGCGAGTCGCCGACCGCCCGCGGTGCCTCCGACGATCCTGGTCACGGCCGCGTGCCTGTCTGGCCCTCCATCGCACGTGCGAACGCGCCCTTGGGATTGGGCACGTGCGTGCCGATGGCGACGGCGATCAGGGTGGTCGCGACCTGCCACGGGAACAGCGTGGTCGGCGACGCTACCGCCACGATGCCCAGGATCAGCGGAAGCAGGAAGATGACCACGATGTCCGGACCCTTCGCGACCATCCCGAAAAGTCCCGGCGGGATCGGCGGACCCATCGGGTTCGCGACCAGAGGCTTCGACCAGTCAGCCGGCTTGCGGTACGCACCACGCAGCGCGCCGGCAGCGAACGTGGGGCCGGCCACCGCCGCGAGCGGCAGCCACGCCGACTCCGCCAGACCGGTCAGCCCTGCCCACACACCGACAGTCACCAGGAGCCACAGCACCATCACCAGCCCGGGCCAGATCAGCCGGACTCGACGCATCTGCTCGGCAGCGATCGGGAAGGCTCGGTCGAGCACCGGAGCCATCTCGGCGCGCCGGGCCCCCTCGGTCGATGCCAGTGCGGCGGCGTAGCCGGAGATGATGATGGCGAGCAGGGTGGTCCAGCTCGGCCATCCGGCGAGCGTGACGACCACGGGGACCACGGCCCACACGAGCACCGAGATCACGTGGCGGCGCGACCGCAGCGTCACGAGCGCATCGCCGGTCACGACGGCCAGGACCGGGCCGCGCACCCAGGAGAAGGAGGCCGAGCGGCGGCGCGCATCGGGCTGGGAGGTGATGCTCAGCGCCCGCCCGAGCTCGCGGGTGTCGAGCGAGGTCACCGCGCCGGCCGCGTAGGCGGTGACGGCACCCCGCGCGCGAATCTGCGCCCCCGAGATGCCATCGAGGTTCCGCTCGCTCGAGAGGTACAGCAACACGGCCACCACGAGCAGGGCCGCGACGACGATCAGCGCGACGAGCGGTGTGAGCGGCGCGGGCGCGGCGGGGCGCAGCAGCACCAGCGCCAGCGTCAACACCGGTGCGAGTATCACGAGTCCCTCGCCGATCGCGACGGCCGGGTGGGCGCCACGTCCAGAGCCGCCCACCTGGGTGCGGGCGACCGCGAGGACCGAGGTGAGCCCGACCCCTAGTCCGAGCGCTGCAGCCTCGGCGATCGCGATACCGTTGACGCCGGCCATCTAGCCTGCGAGCGCGCCGATCCCCGCGCCGGCT
>NZ_JBMDXJ010000357.1:0-45835 GCF_048594945.1 Pseudactinotalea sp.
CCGGGTGGTCGAGACCGAGGCTTGCGGCCGACACCGAGTGGTGCGCCGCTCGGTCTCGGCGGTGAGCCTCGGTCTCGGCGGGAACGGGCACGGGAGATGGCGGAAGTTTCCACCCCTGCTGCGCTGGCTCCGGAGACCACCGCTCCCTAGCGTCGTGGTGTACCGACGATCGAGGAGGCCGAACGAGATGTGGCGACTGAGTGTGCTGCCGACACCGGAGAGCAAGCTGGCTCCGGTGGATGTCGTCGTGGACGCCGGCGAGGGCTCCACCGTGGCCGATCTCGCCGCCGGGCTCGGAGAGCACCTCGGCGGTCGCGGCACGCTGCTCGCCCCCACGAGCGAGGGCCGCACGTGGCCCGCCGACACCCCGCTCAGCGAGGCCGGCCTCCGCGACGGCGACGTTCTCGAGGTCAGCTCGGTGCCTGCCGACTGGCGCACCCGCCCGGGGCCGCGCCGCGCTCCGCGCGCCACGATCCATGTGGTGTCAGGGCCCGACGTCGGATTGGTCGCCGACATCACCGGCGATGCGTTGGTCGTCGGTCGCGCGGCCACGGCCGGGCTGCGGCTGCGGGACCCGCTGGTCAGCCGGGTGCACGCGCGCATCCTGCTCGCGGAGACGCCGGTGGTGCTCGACCAGGGGTCGGCGCACGGCACCGTGGTGAGTGGCCGCACGATCACCCGCTCCACACCGGTGGCGTACGGCGAGCGGATCACTTTCGGCGACACGGTGGTGGTGGTGCACGCCGGCGACGGCGAGGCCGCCCGGGAGCGCGGGGTGCTGCGCTCGCCCCGCTTCGGCGACTCGGTCGCCGACGCCGAGCTGGACACCCCGGCACCGCCGAGCTCGCAGCGCAAGACGCCGCTGTCCTGGCCGATGATGCTGATGCCGGTGCTCATGGGCGGCGCGATGTTCAGCTACACCCGCAGCCCGATCTCGCTGGTCTTCATGATCGGTTTCCCCTCGATGATGCTGCTCACGTGGCTGATGCAGCGCCGCGCCGCGAAGAAGGAGTTCGCGGCGGAGACGGCGATCTGGCGGCAGGACATGCGCGAGCTGCTCGCCGCGCTCGACCTTGCCGCCACCACCCAGCGCGCGAACGCCGAGGATGACGAGCCCGATCTCGACGTGGTGCTCGCCCGTGCGGTGGCGCGCGACCACCGGCTGTGGGTCCGGCGCCCTGACAGCGACGACTTCCTCACCGTGCGCGCCGGCCGTGGCCCGCGTGACGCGCTACTGACGGCAAAGAAGCTCAGCAACGGTGACCGCACGCTGCGCGCCGAGGGCAGCAGTGCGATCGCGGATCGCGCCACGCTCGCCGACCTGCCCGTGCCGCTCGAGCTCGCCGAGGCCGGACTGGCAGCGGTGACCGGCAGCCTGGCCGACGTCGACGCCTGGGTCCGCGCCGCAGTGCTCCGGCTGGCGGTCACGCACTCCCCGACCGATCTGCAGGTCGCGGCCGTACTCGGACCGAACCGCGCGCACATCGAGTCCTGGCTGCGCTGGCTCCCGCACGCCGCTCCCCGCAACGGCGGGATGGCGTGCGTGGGCATCGGCGCGACCGAGGGGCAGGCGCTGCTCGAGGAGCTTGCGAGCGCCGACGGCGGCACCGCCCACACCCTCGTGCTCGTGGACGAGGGCGCAGGGCTGCCACGCCGCCTGGTCGAGGCCGTCGCCGCGGACGCGGTGGAGCGCCGGCTGCACCTGCTGTGGATCGGCTCGGACGTGAACACGGTCCCGGCGACCACGGCCACGGTGGTCGACCTGCGCGCGGCGGGCGCCGCCGAGATCGCGGTAGCGGGTCGAGATCGCGGTTCTGAACCAGCGATCTCGACCCAGAACAGCGATCTCGGCGTTGGGGGACTGGGCGCCGGGGTGCTGCTGCACCGGGATCGTGGCGGGGTGGAGGTCCTCACCAGTGTGGAGGCGCTCGGGCTGACCGAGGTGTGGCGGGCGGCGCGGTCGCTGTCCGGCTATCGCGACGAGGCAGCGGTGCTCGCGGCCGAGTCGATGTTGCCGCCGCAGGTGCGGCTGCCCGGGCTGTCGGGCGACCTGTCGAACCCCGACGACGTCGAGCGCCTCATCGAGCGCTGGGCCACCTCGAGCGGGTTGCGCGCCCAGCTCGGCATGGGCGGCGAGGGCGTGGTCACGATCGACCTGCGCGAGGACGGCCCGCACGGCCTGGTCGCCGGCACCACCGGCGCCGGCAAGTCCGAGCTGCTGCAGTCGCTCCTGTGCTCGCTGGCGATGAACAACCCGCCGTCGCGGATCACGTTCCTGCTGGTCGACTACAAGGGCGGCGCCGCGTTCCGGGAGGTGGCAGAGCTGCCGCACAGCGTCGGCTACATCACCGACCTCACGCCCGCGCTGGTGCAGCGCTGCCTGACCTCGCTGCACGCCGAGCTGACCTCCCGCGAGCACCTGCTGGCCCGGTACGGGGCCAAGGACCTGCAGGCTCTGGAGCGCAGCAACCCCGAGGCCGCACCCCCGTCGATGCTCATCTGCGTCGACGAGTTCGCCGCCTTGCTGGCCGAGGTGCCCGAGTTCGTCGAGGGCATGGTCTCGATCGCGCAGCGCGGCCGCTCGCTCGGCATGCACATGCTGCTCGCGACCCAGCGCCCCGCCGGCGTGGTGACCCCGCAGATCAAGGCCAACACGGACCTGCGGATCGCGCTGCGCGTGGCCGCTCCGGACGACTCGATGGACGTCATCGACGCCCCCGACGCCGCCCACATCTCCCGCCGCACCCCCGGCCGAGCCTGGTTGCGGCGCACCGGGCACGGCACCCGCGAGCTGGTCCAGGTCGCCTGGGTGGGCGCGCGTGAGGAGATCCACACCGACGGCGGCAAGGTCCGCATCAGTCCGTTCACCGCGCGCGAGCTCACCGGCGGCAAGCGCGCCGGCCGCACCCGCGTGCACCACGACTCGGACCTGGACCGCATCGTGGCGACCACCGGCACCGCGTTCCTGCGCACCGGGCGCCCGGCGCCGAAGAAGCCGTGGCTGCCGCCGCTGCCGGAGCAGGTGCCGATGGTGTGCGCCGCCCCCGGCCGCCTGGTGCTGGGCGAGGGCGCCCACGACGAGGCGCTCGTCGCGGGCACGCACGCCGACACCCACACCGTCACGCAGGACTCCGGGCAGGCGACCCTCGGCCTGATCGACCGCCCGGCCGAGCAGACCCAGCTGCCGTTCGTGGTCGATTACGCACGGGCCGGCCACCTGCTGGCGTTCGGCGCCTCCGGCTCCGGCAAGTCCGAGCTGCTGCGCACCGTCGCCGCCGCGGTGACCGCCGGCACGGAGTCCGGCGTGCCGGCCTGCGTCTACGGGATCGACGCGGGCGGTGGCGCGCTGTCGGTGCTGGAGCGGATGCCGGCCGTCGGCTCGATCGTGCTCGAGCAGCAGCAGGAGCGGATGCTGCGCCTGCTCCGGATGCTGGCGAAGTCGATCGAGGAGCGCAACGCCCTGCTGGCCGCCCGGGGTGCCGCGGACGTCGACGCCCTCAGCGCGCTCGGCGTCCCGCTGCAGCGGATCCACCTGCTCATCGACAACCTGCCTGCCGTGCTCGACTCGCTCGACGGCGGTGGCCCGATCCGCCGCCAGCACGCTGAGCACCTCATCACGATCCTTCAAGAAGGACGCCGCTGCGGGGTGCACGTGACGGCCACCAGCCCGCAGCGCACCGGCATCACCTCACCCGTGCAGGCCACGTTCGGGCAGCGCCTGGTCCTGCGGATGACCGTGGCTGACGACTACGGGATGCTCGGGGTCCCGACCCACGTGCTCGACGGCGACTCCGCCCCCGGTCGCGGACTGGTGGGCAAGGACGAGGTGCAGATCGCGACCGTCGGCGGCGCCGGAACCCCGCTGCAGGCCGAGCGCCTCGACCAGCTTTGCGAGGTGGTCGCCAAGCGTTACGCCGAGCCGCACGGCGCCCCGTCGACCCCGGTGCCGGCGATGCCGATCCGGGTGCCGCAGCACCTCGCGCCCGCCCCGGAGCGCGACGACGTGTGTCTCGGTGTGGAGGACGGTTACGTCAGCGCGGTGACTCTGTCGCTGCTGGAGGCGCCGCTGCTGATCGCGGGCCGCAGCCGCAGCGGCCGCACCACGGCGCTGCTCGGCATCGGCCAGGTGGCGCGCCGCTCCGCGCAGCCGCCGGCGCGCGTCACCCTCATCGGCCCGCGCGCCACCGGCCCCGCCGCGATCCCGGGCGGCCTGCTCGAGCCCGGCGAGGTCGCCGACGAGGTGCTCACCGACCCCGAGGCCGTCGCCTCGTGGGCGGCGAACCTCACCCCGCCCGACGGCGGATGGCACCTCGTGCTCGTCGACGACCTGCACGAGTGGGAACGAGCCTGGGAGAAGAACGGACCCGAACGGGCCGCCGTCGAGGCACTCATGGCGAGCCTGCAGACCACTCCGGGAGTCGCCGTCGTCGTGGTCTCGGACTCCGACGACGCACGATCGCGACAGCACGTGCCCGGCCTGACCCAGGCGCTCCGGCGGCACCGGCGAATCGCGCTGATCGCGCCGGAGATGTCGGATGGTTCGCTCGCGTCGGTGACGATCCCGATGCACACCGCGGAACCGTTGTCCGGTATGGGCAGAGCTCTCCTGATCGCGGGCGGCATGACGCACGTGGTCCAACTACTATCGGCAAGTCGACCAGGGGATGCCCGATGAGCACGAAGAAGATGTCATGGTGGCGCCGTCGGCTGCGTAAGGCCGGCCGCGAGCGCGGGATGGTCGAGGCGGGGATCGCCGCAGCCGGGGGCCTGCTCGTGGTGGGCGCGGTCGTGGGCAACGGCGTCGCGGCCGCGGCGATGGACATGTCCGACGGCCAGACCTGGCTCGGCGGCGACGACGGCTCGGTGGTCCAGATCAACCCCGCGACCGGGCAGCCGGAGTACCGGCTGGTCATCGGGGGCGACGGCGACCGGATGGAGGTCACGCAGAACGACGGTCTGCTCGTGGTCACCAACCTGGAGACGGGTGTGGTCACCGCGATCGATCTCGCCGGCCTGGTCGCCGGTCAGGGGCGACAGACCGACGGCGAGACGATCGTTCTCGTGGGCGGTGGCCACGTGATGCTGGCGGAGATGGAGCCGGGCTTCGTGCAGGTGGTCGACCCGCTCACGATGGCGAGCCTCGGTGCGCCGTACCGCGCGGGTGTCGATCTGAGCGACGCGGTGATCGACGGCGACGGCACGGTCTGGCTGATGACCGAGACCGGCGAGCTGCGCGAGCTCGACTGGCTGGGCGAGGAGGGTGAGTTCTCGGTGTCGTTGGAGCGCCCGGTCGCCGGAGCGGGTCCGGGCACGCGGCTGGTGCCGCACGCCAGCGGCGTCACGGTGTTCGCACCCGACGGTGGCGCGGTGCTGCAGATCGGTGTGGGTGCCGACTACGTGCAGCAGGTGCCGGCGCTGCAGGGCGAGGTGCAGGCGGCGAAGAAGTCGCCCGCGGACCTGGCACCGGCGTCGGCGACCGATGCCGGCCTGGTGTTCATGATCAGCGGGCGGCAGCTGCTCACGGTCGACGTGGCCGGTATCGGCTGCGTGGACCCGTTGCGGCCGGCGGTGTTCGAGCGGCGTGTGTACGTGCCGTGCGGCGGCGAGGGCCGCGTGATCGTGCTCGACGAGAACGGCGGGCGGGCAGCCGGTCCGGACATCATCGTGCCGGGTGGCGGCGACCCCGAGCTGACGGTCGACGACGGCCGGTTGTTCGTGCACGACCCCGAGGATGGCCGCATCGTCATCGTGCAGCAGGACGGCAGCACCACCGTGACCGACGTCGACGGCGCCGAGATCCCCACGGGGGAGACCGAGCAGAACGAGCCGTTGCCCCCGGTCTCGACCGGCACGACCACCCCGCCGCCGGGCGACGGCAGCACCACACCACCGGTGCACATCGACCCGCCGTTCCCACCGGACCCGACGCAGGACCCGACCGACGACCCGACGGACACGTCGACCGGGGGTGGCGGATCGACCGACGACCCCACCGATGACCCGACCGACGGGTCGACGGATGGCGGTGGGTCGACCGACGGGACCGACGGTGACGAAGACCTGGCGCCCAGCGACGTCACCGCGGTGCTCGATGCGGACGGAACGGTCGTGCTGAGCTGGACCCCTGCCGTCGTGCAGCCCGATGGCTACGTGGTGACCAGCTCCGACGGCGGGAGCCAGACCGTGGCGGCCGGTCGGACCAGCGTGCGGCTGACGTCGTTGACGTGTGGCACCACGATCCGGCTGACCGTGTACGGCCAGCACGGTGACCAGATGGTCGGCGCCGGCACCGACGTGGAGACGGCGGCATGCGTGAACCCGCCCGAGCCGGAAGAGCTGACGCCACGGTCGGTGGTGTCCGAGCGCGCCGGTGAGGACGTGGTGGTCGGCTGGACCGCGCCCGCGGTCACGCCCGACCGGTACGTGGTGACCGGGATGGGTCAGACCCGCACGGTCTCCGGCACCGCGACGAGCGTGGTGCTGCCGGACGTGGCGTGCGGCGTGATCGAGGTCGAGGTGACCGCGGTCCACACCGAGGCCGGCGAGTACTCGGCCAACGGCTTGCGCACCACCGAGTCCTGTGCGCCCGAGACCACCGACCCGGCCGACCTGCAGCCGCGCACCGTGACGCTCACCCGTGTGACGGGCAACGACTACCGGCTCACCTGGCAGTCGCCGGTGGTCGCTCCGGAGAGCTACCAGGTGACGGGCAATGGTGTGAACGAGTCGGTCGCGGCGGGGACGCACCAGCTCGACGTGACGATCGCCTGCGTGGCCACCGTGCGGCTGACCGTGACCGCGAACCACGCCGACGGCAGCACCAGCCCGGTGCAGTCGAACCCGCTCACCAACACATGCACCACGACCACGACACCGCCGACGCTCACGGCACCGACGAACGTGACGGCGACGTACGACGGCGACAACCGAGTCGTCGTCAGCTGGAACGCCTCCAGCCCCGCCGCCGACGAGTACGTGGTGATCCCCAGCGGCGGTGGCGGCACGGTGTCGACCACAGGCAGCCCCGCCACGGTCACCGTGGCACGGGGTGCCGACTACACGTTCACCGTCGAGGCTCGTCTGACGGGCGCGGAGCCCGTGACCTCCGCCCGTAGCAACAGCGTCAACGTCCCGGCGCCCCAGACGGCTCCGGCAGCGCCCGGAGGCGTGAGCGGTTCGTACGTGAGCCACTCCGGCACGTCGTCCGTCACGATCTCTGTGAGCTGGACAGCACCGGCCGACGGCGGCTCACCGATCACCGGCTACCGCGTCACCCCCTCCGGTGGCTCGACAGTGACCGTGACCGGCACGTCGACGCAGGTCACGGTGCCGTGCTCGGGGTCGCTCTGCACCACCGGCGGCAGCGTGAACGTCAGCGTCGCGGCCGTGAACGGCGTGGGTCCGGGGCCGGCTGGAACCGGGAGCGCCAGCGTTCCCGCCAACACCTCGATCCCGCAGAACGGCGACGGGGTGCTGGTCTCGTCGACAAACATGAACGAGAACAGCGGAATGATCAGCGCGTCCATCGAGTATCAGCCGAGCGCAGCGTGGGCGAACTTCAGCGGGACCTGCACAGTCACCCGCTCGGGCGGAAGCTCCGAGGTGATCCCGTGCGGCACGCCTGCCACCGTGTGGACCGGGTTCGGACACGCCACCGCCGGCGTCTACGGGGAGGTCAGCATCACGGCGAGCGGGGGCGGCCACAGTGCCACATCCAGTGGCAGCGTCTTCGTCAGTGGGCAGTATTGGTGCCCGCCTGATGGGGGCCCGTGCCAGAACCCGGTCTCGCTCGATGACCCCGACGTCGAGATCGACAACCTCCCCTGGACCCCGCCGGAGCCGCCGAACCCGCCCGTGCTGGTGGCCGGTATCGGGCTGCTCCTGGGAGCCGGGACGATGCGCACGCTCCGTGCGCTGCGCCGTCGGGGCCTGTTCGAGACCCCGGCGCAGACACACATGACGGACCGCGAGAAGGAACACTCATGAGCACACCCTCGGCGCAGCAGGTGGCCGACTTCCGGCTGCTGCACACCGACATCGTCGACGCGGTGAGCGAGGCGGTGCAGGGCAAGCGGTCCGTCGTGGAGCTGACGGTCACGTGCCTGTTCGCGGGTGGCCACGTGCTGCTCGAGGACGTGCCCGGAACCGGCAAGACCACGCTGGCCCGCTCGATCGCGGCGGCGCTCGGCGGCAGCTCGCGGCGCATCCAGTTCACGCCCGACCTGCTGCCGGCCGACATCACAGGCACCGCGGTGTTCGAGCCGGGCAGCGGTGAGATCACCTTCCGGCCCGGTCCGGTGTTCACCAACGTGCTGCTCGCGGACGAGATCAACCGCGCGGCGGCGAAGACCCAGTCGGCGCTGCTCGAGGTGATGGCGGAGCGCACGGTCACGGTCGACGGCGTCGGTCACCCCGTGTCCGACCCGTTCGTGGTCATCGCGACCCAGAACCCGGTGGACCTCGACGGCACGTACCGGCTCCCCGAGGCCCAGCTCGACCGCTTTCTCATGCGGATCACCCTCGGCTACCCCGACCCCGAGCACGAGATCGAGGTGCTGCGACCGGGCAGCGGAGCGGGCGTCGTCGAGAAGGTGCGCGAGGTGACCGACCCGGATCGCGTGGCCGCGGTGGCCGCATCGCTCCGCGAGATCCACGTGGCCGACCCGCTGCTCGGGTACGTGCGCGCGGTCGGTGCCGCCACCCGCTCCGACGAGCGGCTCCGACTCGGCGCCAGCACGCGCGCGCTGCGCGGCCTGATCTCCGCCTGCCAGGCGTTCGCCGCCTCGCAGGGCCGCCACTACGTGGTGCCCAGCGACGTGCAGCGCCTCGCCCAGCCGGTGCTCGCACACCGCCTCATCCCCACCCGCGACGCCATGCTCGCGGGCGAGGAGCCGGAGGCGATCGTCGCCGACATCGTCGACTCGGTCGAGGCGCCTCGCCCAGTTCCGGCCTGACGAAGCGCCCGCCCATGTCCCCACACGTCACCCCGTTGAGTGCGCACCTCCACGGTGAGTGCGCACCGTGCACCGTGCGCACTCACCGGCGCGGTGCGCACTCACGCCGGATGGCGGGGTGGAGGGCGCGCTGATGGGTGCATTGAGCGGTCTGCGGCTCACGCGGCGGGGGGTGGCGGTGCTGGCGTGCGCGACCGTGCTGCTCGCGTTCGGGCTGTGGGCGTCCTACCCGGGCCTGATCGGTCTGGGGTTGGCGCTGGGCGTGGCGCTGCTCGCTGCTGTGGCGGGAATCGCGGTCCCGGTTCCGGTGCAGATCAAGCGCAGTGTCAAGCCCGCTCGAGTGCCGCGACTGGCGGACTGCGACGCCACGGTCACCGTGCGCAACACCTCGACCTGGCTGCCGATCACCGCGTCCGGGCACGACCGGGTGGGCGGCGAGGACCTCCCGTTCGACCTGCCCCGCCTCGCGCCCGGCAAGAGCGAGTCCACCGACCTCCCGATCCCCACCCAGCGGCGCGGCGAGATCAGCTTCGGACCGCTCACCCTGCACCGGTTCGCGCTCGCCGACCTCGCCGAGGTGCGGCAGACGTACGGCGAGCCCTCGACCGTGCTCGTGGAGCCGCGCATCCTCGATGCGCTCTCCTTGCCCGCCGGAACGCGCCGCGGCCACATCGGCGCCGACGAGCGGATCGCCCACGGCGGCACCGACCTCACCGGGCTGCGCGAGTACCTGCCCGGCGACGACCTGCGCCGGCTGCACTGGGCCACCTCCGCCCGCCGCGGCGCCCTCATGGTGCGCGAGGACGCCGACCCCTCCGCGCCGCACCTGTCCGTGCTCCTCGACGACCGCGCTGACTCCTACGAGGGTGACGGTTTCGAGGAAGCCGTGGACGTGGCCGCCTCGTTGCTCGCCACCGCCGCCGCATCGCAGAGCCCCCATCGCATCGTCACCTTCAGCGGCAGCATCGACGTCACCACGACCACGCCGCCCACCGCCGTGAGCACCGGCCTCGAACCCGCGCTGCTCGGCCGGCTCGCCACGGTGCAGACCACCGACGAGGGCAGCACCGGCGCCCACCTGTTCAGCGGCTCACCCGACATCTTCGCGATCGTGACCGGCTCGAACGCCGCGCTCGCCCCGCTGCTCTCCGACGCCGCAGCAGCCCCGGTCGGGGTCGTCGCGATCGTCGACGAGACCCCGGATCAGCTGGTCGGTGCCAGCCGCGGCGTCACCGTGCTGCGCGGCCCGCGCGCCGAGGAGCTCGTGCACGCCTGGCGGTCGGCGGTGGCCCGATGAAGCGCCCCGCCCCCGTGCTGTGGGCCGTCATCGTGCTGCTCACCGCGCTGCCGCCGCTCGCCTCCGGCTACGCCGCCGGCTGGGCGCTCGCCGTGCTCGCCGCATGCGCCGTGCTGCCGTTCGGGCTCGCCGCACTCGGTCGCCTCGCGCGCGTGCCCCGGTGGGCCGTGGCGACGGCGGGACTCATCGTCGGCGTGGTGGTTGCCCTGGTCTTCGCGGACCGGGTGGACCCCGCCAGCGGGGCCCTGCCGCAGTGGCGGTCCAGCCCGGCGTTCTCGGTGCTCGGCCCGCTGATCGACTCGGTTCCCCGGCTGCTCACCGCGCCGCGACCGGCCCCTCCGGATCCCTCGCTGCTGGTCCCCGCCGCGTTGCTGGTCTGGATCGTGGCGCTCGGGGTCGCGCTAGCGGTGGTCGGAGCCAAGCGCGCCGGCGTCGCCCCCTTGATCGGTGCCACCACCCTCCACGTCGCAGGAGCACTGCTCACGGCGGGCCGCGGCGACCTCGTGGGCACCTCGGCGCTCGCCACCGCCCTCGCGCTGCTGCTCGGCTGGGTGCTGCTGCCGGCCACCGAGCCGGCCGCCACCGGCACCTCCACGCGCGCCCGCTCCCTCGAGCACCGGCGGCGCCGCGGCGTGGTGCTGCCCGCGATCGTCGCTGCCGTGGTCGCGACCTTCGCGCTGACCGCCGTGGCCGTGCCCACCGCGCAGTCGTTCGAACCACGCACGCTCGTGCCGCCGCCGCAGCTCCCCACCGACGCGACCAACCCGGTCCCGCAGGCGGCCGTGTGGGCGCAGTCGCCGGGCACGGAGATGTTCACGATCACCGCCGTGGACGGTCAGCTCCCGGAGCGCCTGGCCGCCGTGGTGCTCCCCGACTACACCGGCGTGGCGTGGATGCTCGACGCTCGGCTGCGCGCCGTCGGCGTGGTCGCCACGCCAGACACCACACCGCCACGCACCACCCGCACCGCCACCTACGCGATCGCTCCGGGCGAGTACCGCGAGGCGTGGCTGCCCGCGGCAGGCACCGCCACGGAGGTCACCGGGATCCCCACGCTGCTCGACCTCGACTCCGGCACCCTTGTGATGCCCGGCGGCTGGATCAGCACCGACCCGGGCACCGACCCCGCCGCCACGATCACCAGCACGATCAACGACGCCACGCCGGAGTCGATCGGCAGTGCGAGCGTGCCGCAGGCGGCCGACATGGAGCGCTACCTCGAGCTCCCCCGGGTCCCCCCGGCGTTCGCCCAGGCCGCCCGCCGGATCACCGACGGAGTCTCCAGCCGCTGGGACCAGATCTCGCTGCTGGCCGAGGCAGTGCGCGTGGACAGCATCCGCGCCGGCGCCACCGGGGAGGAGCGCGTGCTCGACCACGGCGCCCGCTCCGGCTCCTCCTACGCCCGGCTGGCGCAGTTCCTCTTCGAGACTGCGGAGAACGGCGGCCAGGTCGGCACGAGCGAGCAGTTCGCTGGGTCGTTCGCGCTGCTCGCCCGCACGCTCGGCATCCCCACGCGCCTGGTGGTCGGCTTCGAGGTCCCCGATGAGGCCGGGACCGGCACCGCCACCGTGCTCGGCGAGGACGCACGGGTCTGGGCCGAGGTGTACCTGTCCCGGGTCGGATGGGTCGCCGTAGACCCCTCCCCCGATTCCGCGATCTCCACCGACCTGCCCACCCCGGAGGCCGAGGGTGAGGCGGGCGACGATCCGGAGCCCGATCCCGGCGATGACCCCGCCGAGGACCGTGACCTCGTCGACGAGGAGACCACCGAGAGCTCCGGCACCCGCATCCCTGCCGCCCTCGCGCTCATCCCGCTTGCGATCGCGCTGCTCGGTGTCGTCGGCCTGGCGATCGCCCGCGCCGCCCGGAGCAGCCGTTGGCGTCGCAGCGGCGACCTGGGTGCCTGGGCTCACGTGGAGGACGCGATGCGACTCGCCGGCGCCCCGCCGCCCCGCGGCGCGACCGCCGTCGACCTCGCGGCCTCGCTCCCCGAGGAGGTGACCGGCACCGCCGTCGCCCTGGCCGAGCGCGCCGAGGCGCGCGCCTACGCGCCTGAGATGCCCGACGCCGGAGACCCGGCTTGGGAGCTGAGCCGCGAGGTGAGCACGGGCGTGCGTCGGGCGGCCCCGTGGCCGCGTCGGCTGCTCTGGTGGGTCTCCCCCCGCGTCTGGCGCCGCTGACTCTCTGCTTTCAACGCTCTTCCGGCGCTCGAGGGCACTCCTGCCCGCGCCGAGGGCGCCGCGATCACGCCGTCACGGCCTATCCTCAGCAGGGGCGCGAGAGGCGAGGGAGGGCGCACGTGGCTGACGACGACTGGGCGCCAGCCTCTGCCAGCGCGCTCGAGGAGGTCACGGGCACGGGCCCGAAGCCGACCCCCACCGTCGAGGTGCCGGGGTTCGCCGACCTGCGCGAGGTGGCCCGCGGCGGAGACTCGATCGTGTATCGGGCGCGGCAGCTGAGCGTGGACCGGGACGTCGCGATCAAGGTCATCCAGGTCTCCGACCCCGCGGACGCGGCCCGGTTCCGGCGCGAGCTGGAGATCACGGTGCGGCTCGGGCGGCAGCACCCACACATCGTGACCGTGCTCGACACCACGACCGCCTCCAGCGGCGAGCCGTGCCTGGTGATGGAGTTCCACGACCTCGGGTCGCTGCACGACCGGCTGCGCGAGGTCGGCCCGCTCCCGGTCTCGGACGTGGTCACCGCCGGCACCGCAGTGGCCGATGCCCTCGCGTTCGCGCACTCGCACGGCGTGCTGCACCGCGACGTCAAGCCGCAGAACATCCTCGTGCTGCCCACCTCGTACGTGCTCTCCGACTTCGGCATCGCCCGTATGGCCGATGCCGGCCACACCGCCACGCTCGAGCGCTTCAGCTACCGCCACGCGAGCCCGCAGGTGCTCGACGGGCTCGCTCCCACCGAGGCCGACGACGTCTGGTCGCTCGGCTCCACCCTGTTCACGCTCCTCGACGGGCGGGCCCCATTCGCCTCGCTCGACCCGCACGAGGACACCGCGCTCTCCTACCTACGCCGCGTCCGCACCGACGAGCGTCGCACCCTCAGCCGTGAGGACGTGCCGCCCGACCTCGTCGCCTTTCTCGACGACTGCCTCGTGCCCGACCGTGACGAGCGGCTCGGCACCGCCGCCCAGGCGTTGCGTCGGCTGCGCCGCATCCGCACCGAGGACCGCTCCTGGAACCCGGCGCCGCCGAGCCTGCCCGAGGCCGATGTCGCCACGAACCCTCGTCCCGCGGGCGAGATGCCCGAGGGCAGGATGCCCGACGGCGAGAGCGCGGTCGGGTCTGTCGGGTCGCCACCCGACCCCTCGGGCGGGCTGCCCGTAGCCGACCCCGAGGACGTCTGGGCCCCGGGAGCGGCGGCCGCCGCCCAGGTGGCCCACCGCACGAGCGAGCCCGACCGCGAGGGCCGGCCGGACGCCGTCGGGCAGTCCGACGAACCCGCCGAGGTGGCGCCCTCCGTGCTCGCGCACGTGGAGCGCAAGCAGGCGCGACCCGAGGAGCCCGACGACGACCACACCGGCCTTGCCCCGGCAGAGCCGGAGACGTCCCGGCGCCGCAAGGACGATGGTGACGACGCCCCAGCCAGCACCTGGCGCCGAGTGGCCGCGTTCATCGGCGGCGCGCTGCTCGTGGGCGCGGCGATCGGCGTGGGGTCGGCGGTGATCCAGGGCATGCGGTCGAGCGAGGAGCCGACCGATCCCGAGACCGTGGACAGCGGTCCGGTGCCGACGTCCACCGACGTCGAGTCCGGGGATGCGGTCGACATCCAGGTTCTCGACCCCGCCATGTCGCCTCGGCAGCTGACGATCGACCGCGACAACGGCACGTCGGTGCAGCTCAGCTGGACGCATCCGGAGCAGGATGTCGACTTCTACACGGTCATCCTGGTCGAGGACCCGGAGGACATCACGCGACCGCCGGCGCTGGCCTCCGTGACGCCGCCGCTCTACTCCACGACGGTCGAGGGCCTCGACCCGGACGGGTCGGAGTGCTTCGCGGTGGTCGGGGTTACCGGAGGCGTCGAGGCGGCGGGCCTGTCGAACACCGTCTGCCGGTAACCTCCACCGCCCACCCGACTTCACTGCGCTATCGACCCTCCGACGATGTCACTGACGATTCGGCCCCCGCGCGGTGCGCCGGAACAGCGTTGAGAGTTCCGTGCGGGCGGAAGAGCGTTGAACGTCGGGGCGGGTTCTGTCGAAGTGGCGGGCGGGCTCGACAGAAGTTCTGTCAGTTCTTGACGCATTAGCGTCCCTCGCCGCACGATGCTGGTGTGCACGGACGCCCGCGCGCCGGAACCAGCCGGCGCGACGCTCACGAGGCCCAGCTCCTCGCGCACCTGCGCGCGCACGGCGCCACCGACCGCGCTGACCTGGCAGACGCGCTCGGGCTCTCACGCGCCACGGTCTCGACGCTCACGCGCGACCTGCTCGCTGCCGGTGCCCTCGGCGTCACCAGCAGCGGCTCGCGAAGGCGCACCGGCCGCCGCCCCGAGCTGCTCACGCTCAACCCGCGCGCCGGCGTCCTGGTGGGGATCGACCTCGGCCACACGCACGTGACGGTCGCCGCAGCCGACGCCGCACACGTGATCGTGGGCACCCGCACCCGCCCCTGCGCGGCCGCTACGCCGTGGGACGAGCGCGCCCGTACCGCCATCGCGATGGTCCGCGCTCTCCTGAGCTCGGCAGATCGGCCACGACTGCTGGGGATCGGGGCCGGTATCGCCGGCTCGATCGACCACCGCGACAACGTGGTCGCCGACACCCGCACCCGCCTTGAGACCGCCTTCAGCGTGCCGGTGCTCGTGGACAACAACACCCGCCTCGCGGGGCTCGCCGAGCACGTGTGGGGCGTCGCCCGTGACCTGCGTGACGCGATCTACCTGCGCCTCGCCGCAGGCGTCGGCGGCGCGATCATTCTCGACGGCGGGATGCGCCTCGGGGCGCGCAATCTCGCCGGCGAGCTGGGTCACGTCAGCGTCACCGACGAGCCGCTGGCGTGCCGGTGCGGCAAGCGCGGCTGCCTGGAGACGGTCGCCGGGCGGGGTGCACTGCTGAACGCCGCCGGAACCGAGAGCCTCGACCAGCTCACCGACGCCCTGACCGCAGGTGACGAACGCGCCGTCGCGGCGGTCGCCCGCGCCGGCGCCGCCACCGGGCGAGTGCTCGCCGGTGCGTGCACCACACTCGACGTCACCGATGTGGTGGTGGCGGGAGAGCTCACCGTGCTGGGTGAGGTGCTGCTCGGGCCGCTGCGAGCGGCGCTGACCGAGCACAGCCTCCCCACCGGCACCGGCACGCGCCTGCATCTCGCCCAGCTCGGCCAGCCTGCCGGTGCGCTGGGCGGTATCGGCGCGCTGCTGCGCGAGGAGACCCTCCCGCTCCCGCTGACCGCCGCCGCGTCCTGACCTTCATCGACCTGAGAGACCCGATGCCCACCAACGTCCTGTTCTTCCTCACCGACCAGCACCGCACCGACACGCTCGGTTGCTACGGCAACACCACCGTGCAGACGCCGAACCTCGACGCTCTCGCCGCCTCCGGCACCACCTTCGACCGCTGCTACACCCCGAGCGCGATCTGCACCCCGGCCAGGGCGAGCCTGTTGACCGGTGAGGCGCCGTTCCGGCACAAGCTGCTCGCGAACTACGAGCGCAACGTCGGCTATATCGAGGACCTGCCGGAGAACCAGTACACGGTCAGCGGCGACCTCGCGGCTGCGGGGTATCGGCTGGGCCTGGTCGGCAAGTGGCACGTGGGCACGCACCGCACCGCGGCGGACTACGGGTTCGACGGGCCGGCCCTGCCCGGCTGGCACAACCCGGTGGACCACCCGGACTACCTGCGCTACCTCGAGGAGCGGAACCTCCCGCCCTACCGGATCAGCGACGAGGTGCGCGGCACCTTCCCCAACGGGGAGCCCGGCAACCTGCTCGCCGCCACACTGCACCAGCCGCTCGAGGCGACGTTCGAGCACTACCTCGCCGACCGCAGCATCGAGCTGCTGCAGCGCTACGCCGCGGACCCGCAGGGTCGACCGTTCTACCTCGCCACCCACTTCTTCGGCCCGCACCTTCCGTACGTGCTGCCGCGGGAGTACCTGGAGATGTACGACCCGGACAGCATCGAGCTGCCCGCCTCGATCGCCGAGACCTTCGAGGGCAAGCCGCCGGTGCAACGCAACTACAGCGCGCACTGGACCTTCGACACCCTCACCGAGCAGACCTCGCGCGAGCTGATCGCCGCCTACTGGGGGTACGTCACGCTGGTCGACTCCCAGATCGGCCGGGTGCTCGATGCCGCCCGCGACCTCGGCGTGCTCGAGGACGCCGCGGTGTTCTTCTCCGCCGACCACGGCGAGTTCACCGGCGCCCACCGCCTGCACGACAAGGGCCCGGCCATGTATGAGGACATCTACCGCATCCCCGGGATCGTGAAGGCTCCGGGCACACCAGCCGGGCAGCGGTCGGAGAAGCTGGTCCACCTCATCGACATGAGCGCCACGGTGCTGGACCTGGCGGACCTGGACCCGACCGCCGTCGTCGACGGCACCTCGCTGATGCCGCTGCTGCGAGGCGAGCAGACCACCTGGAGCGAGGACCTGCTGGCCGAGTTCCACGGCCACCACTTCCCGTACCCGCAGCGGATGCTCGTGACCGACCGCTACAAGGTGGTGGTCAACCCGGACTCGGTCAACGAGCTCTACGACCTGCAGACCGACCCGCACGAGCTCCGCAACGGCTACGACGACCCCGCGCTCCGCGAGATCCGTGACGACCTGCTCGGGCGCCTGTACCGGCAGCTGCGCGAGCGCGGCGACAACTTCTACCACTGGATGACGTCGATGTACCCGGTCGGCGACAAGGACTACGACACCTCGCTCAGCTCGTTCGAGGAAGGCAGTCAGCTGTGAGTGCCCGACGGCGCCCGGTCACCTCGCCCTCACGGCGCACCTTCCTGGGCCTGCTGGGCTCGTCAGCCGTGCTCGCCGGTTGCGCGCCATCGATCGGCGCTGGCACCGACCTCGACCCGGCGCAGTTCCGCGAAGGCAGCTACACCGGCCCGCACCAGCGGCTGGAGTTCTGGAACCCCTTCACCGGCGGCGACGGCCCCGCGATGGCGGCGATGGTCGACGCCTTCAACGCCGAGCACGAGGACGTCGACGTGGTGATGACGTCGCTGGCCGCCGACTCGATGTACACCAAGGTGATGCCCGCAGTGGGTGCCGGGGTGGGCCCGGACGTCGCGATCATGCACCTCGACCAGCTCGCCACGTTCGCGGCCCGCAACACCCTGGTGCCGCTGGACGAGATGGCCACCGGCCTGGGCGTCGACGGTGAGGACTTCGTGCCCGCGGCCTGGGACAACGGCGTGTACCAGGGGGTTCGCTACGGGATCCCGCTGGACTTCTTCACGGTGGCGCAGTACTGGAGCACCGAGGCACTCGACGCCGCCGGCACGCCCGGGCCGGTCCTTGACGCAGCCGGCTTCGACGAGACCGCTGCCGCCCTGCAGGCGAGCGGCGTGGCCGAACCGTTCTGGGTGACGCCCTCCTGGCAGCTGTTCGTCACGCTGCTGGCCCAGTTCGGTGGGCGCCTGTACAACCCGGAGGGCACGGTGGCCGAGATGGGCTCCGACGCGGGCGTACAGGCGCTGAGCTGGATGGTCGAGCAGATCGAGCGCGGCATCAGCCCCGCCGGCGCAACCGACCCGCGCACACCCTTCAAGAACGGTTCCGCCGCACTGCTGGCCGATCTGCCGGCGGCGATCCCGGACCTGCAGCTGACCGCACCGGACCTCGACTGGCAGGTCGCACCGTTCCCGCAGATCGGCCCACAGCCGGGGGTGTTCGCGAACTCCCACAACTTCGTGCTGACCGGACAGTCTCAGCGCGACGAGAACGCCGCACACGCCGCCCAGACGTTCGTCGACTGGGTGAGCCGCAACTCCGCTCCGTGGATCGTGGGTGGTAACACCCCGGCCCGGGCATCGGTGCGCGAGCTTGAGGAGTTCCGGTCATCCCCGCAGGCTCCGCTCGCCACCGAGGACGTGTTCGACATGGCGGCGTTCCTCCCGCAGATCCCCGGGTCACGGGAGATCGCGGCGAACACATTCCAACGGGCGGTCGGCGAAGCCGTGCTGGGCGGCGTGGATCCGGCCGAGGCACTCGCCTTCGCGCAGCAGACCGCGCAAGACGAGCTGGACGACATGAACGAGCTGCTCGGATGAGCGCGCCCACCGCCGGGAGTTTCGTGGCGTTGAGGTCACGTGTGCAACGCACGGGGCACTCAGGGCGGGCGTTTCGTGGCGTTGAGGTCAGTTGTTCAACGTGTGACGAACACCGTAGGCCCCCGATTCTGACCGGACGAACGAGGAGGTTCGCATGAGTGCCGTCAGCTCCGCCGCTGCCGCGCCGTCACGCCGCGGCGACAACGGCCGGCTGCGCCGTGGATCGCCCTGGCCCGCGCTCGCGTTCCTCTCACCGTTCCTGGTGATCTTCACGGTCTTCGTGATCGTGCCGATCGTCGCCGCGGTGTGGGCGAGTCTGCACCGCTGGTCCCTGGGGCTGCCCGGCACGCCGTGGGTCGGCGCCGACAACTACGCCGAGCTGTTCGCGGGCAGCACGGTGATGAGCGTCGAGTTCTGGAAGGGCATGAAGGCCACCGGCATCTTCACCGGGCTCAGCGCGCCGCTACTCATCACGCTGCCGCTCGGGCTGGCGATGCTGCTCAACCGACGCTTCCCCGGGCGCACCTTCTTCCGCGCCGTCTACTTCGCGCCGTACGTGCTGGGCGTCGCGGTGATCGGGCTGCTGTGGCGGTACCTGCTGGACCGGCAGCTCGGGCCCATCAACCAGATCTTCGGCATCGACGTGGCGTGGACCACCACGCTGCCGGCGGGTTGGGTCTCACTGGTGGTAGCGACGCTGTGGTGGACGATCGGCTTCAACTCGGTCATCTACCTCGCTGCGCTGCAGGACGTGCCGAAGGAGCTGTACGAGGCGGCCACGGTCGATGGCGCCGGACCGCTACGACGCTTCACCTCCGTGACACTGCCGGGCCTCACCCGGGTGCTGCAGTTCGTCGTGGCGATCACGATCATCGCGTCCGCCAACATGTACGGGCAGTCCGCCCTGATCACACAGGAGCAGCCCGGCACCGACACCAGAACGGTGATCGGCTACATCGCCGAGACCGGCATCCAAGGGTTCGACATCGGAGCGTCCTCGGCCATGAGCATGATCCTCGCGGTCACGTTGATGCTGCTCAGCGCGGTCACCGTGCTGTTCTTCCGCGCGATCGGAGGGAGCGAGAAGTGACCGCCACCGCCGCACCCCGCCGCCGACCCCGCCGGCTCGCGCTCGGCACCACGCTGATCCTGCTGACCGTGGTGTTCGTGCTGCCGCTGGTGCTGATGATCTCGACGTCGTTCAAGTCGGTGCAGGAGGCGAACGCCCTCACGTTCACGCTGCTGCCGCAGGACCCCACCACGACCGCCTACGCCGAGATCCTCGGCAACGACCGGCTGCCGGTGCTGCGGTGGCTGGGCAACAGCCTGCTCACGGCGGTGCTGCACAGCGCGCTCGTGGTCGTGGTCGCCACCACCGCCGCCTACGCGCTCGCTCGGCTGTACCTGCCGCTGCGCAACGTGCTGCTCGGCATGGTGCTCGCCACGATGTTCGTGCCCGGGGTCATCTTCCTCATCCCGCACTTCCTCATCGTCAACCAGCTGGGCTGGCTCAACAGCTACGCCTCGCTCGTGGTTCCCTCGGCCGCGGGCGCGTTCGGAGTGGTGCTGGTGCGGCAGTTCTTCGCCGGCATCGACCCCGCCTATGAGGAGGCCGCCCGCCTCGACGGCGCGAACGCCTGGCAGGTGTTCCACCGGATCATGGTGCCGCTCGCGATGCCGGCGATCGCGACCCTCGCGGTGCTGGCGTTCCTGTCGAGCTGGAACGACTTCCTGTGGCCGGTGTTCGTGCTGTTCAGCACCGACATGCTCACGCTGCCCGCGGGGCTGGCGCAGCTGCAGGGCGAGTTCGCCTCCCGCTACGACCTGCTCATGGCGGGCGCGGTGATCGCCAGCGTTCCCGTGCTCGCCGTCTACATCTTCGCCCAGCGTTACGTCATCGACGGCGTCTCGCAGGGCGGCGTCAAGGGCTGATCCATCCGATGTCAGGAGCCACGTTGCCCAGCACCACAACCGACCATCCGACCGCCACCATCACACTCGACGCGACGCCGTCGAGCACGATCGATCGACGGATCTACGGCCACTTCCTGGAGTCCGCGTTCTTCGGCAACATCGAGGGCGGGGTGTTCGACGAAGGGTCGCCGCACGCGATCGCCGAGAGTGGCCCGCTACAGGGCTGCCGCGCCGACGTGATCGAGGCGTGCCGCGAGCTGGGGCTGCCGGTGGTGCGCTGGCCGGGCGGGAACTTCACCTCGCCATACCGGTGGCAGGACGGCACCGGACCGCGCGACGCTCGCCCGCGCACGCTCGAGCTGGCGTGGGGGTCGGAGGAGAGCAACCGGTTCGGCACGCCGGAGTTCCTGGCGTGGTGCCGGGAGGTGGGCACCGAGCCGTACCTGGCCCACAGCGCGCGCTCGGTCGACGACGCCGTGCGCTGGGTCGAGTACACCAACTACGGCGGCGACACCACGCTGACCCGCCGCCGCGCCGCCGACGGCCTGCACGACCCGCAGGACGTCCGCATCTGGGGCATCGGCAACGAGGTCTACGGCCCCTGGCAGATGGGGCACCGCCCGGTGGAGCAGTACACCCACGCCGCCCGCGAGCACGCCCGCTTCATGCGCGCGGTCGACCCGTCGCTGCAGCTCGTGGCGGTCGGGGACGAGCACCGCGAGTGGACCCGCGAGGTGGTCGCCGAGCTGGGCCACCAGGTGGACTCGGTCTCGCTGCACCTGTACGGCGCCAGCAGGCACCTCGTGGACCCGAGCGTGGCCGAGTACGAGGCCGTGGTGGCGCAGGCCCGCTACGTGGAGCAGGCGATCTGCGACCAGTCCGAGCTGATCGCCGCGACGCGACCTCGGCACGGCGAGCGCCGCCCGATCGGGATCGCGATGGACGAGTGGAACATCCGGCACATGGAGCCTGGGGCGTGGCCCGAGCCGCAGCCGGGCGCCGACGGCGGCTTCGCGGACCGCGAGCAGCCGGAGCTCGAAGGCGCGGCGGACGCCGACGGCCGGGCGCTGCGCCGCGTCAACCGCTACTCCTCCCGCACGCTCGCCGACGCGCTGTTCTACGCGGGCGTCTTCCATGCGATGCACCGCGCCAGCGCGCTCGAGGTGCCGGTGACGATGGCGAACACCGTCAACCTCGTCAACGCGAACGGCCTGCTCGCGGTGCGCCCCGAGGGCGTGGTGAAGACCGCGACGTTCCACGTGTGGGACCTGTACCAGAACCACACCGGCCCGGTGCACGTGCCCGTGCGCGTGGACGGCCCGTCGTGGACCCAGGCCGTGCGCCAGGGCGACGACCGCCGCGCCGACGGCTCCTTCCGCACCACTCCCGCGGTGGTCGGTCACCTCGATGCCTCAGCCTCCTTCTCCGCCGATGGCTCGACGGCGTATCTCGCCGTGATCAACCGGTCCGCCACCTCCGATGTCCGGGCCAGGATCGCGGTGCCCGGCGGTCTGCCCGCCCAGGTGACCGCCCGCACCGTGGGGGTCGGCGAAGCCGACCTCTTCGCGGTCAACACCCTCGAGGCGCCCGGCCGGGTCTCGCTCACGGGACCCACCGCCGTCGGGCTCGACGAGGGATGCCACACCTTCCCCGCGCACTCGATCACAGTGCTGAGCTGGACACGTACGTAAGAGCCTCCCAGGGTGGTTAGTGTGGGCACGACCCAGCGGACCCACTCACCGCGGAGCAACGTGCGCGAGATCGTCGTCTTCTCTGGCAATGCCCACCGGGCCCTAGCCGAGTCCATCTGTACGCACCTCGGTGTGCCGCTCGCTGGCGTGGAGATCAGCCGGTTCGCCAACGACTGCCTGCAGGCGCAGCTGCAGATCAACTGCCGCCAGCGCGACGTCTACATCGTGCAGCCGCTCGTGCCGCCCACGCAGGAGCACCTGATGGAGCTGCTGCTGATGATCGACGCCGCGCGCGGCGCCTCGGCGGCGTCGGTGACCGCCGTGATCCCGCACTACGCGTACGCGCGGTCGGACAAGAAGGACGCCTCACGCATCTCGATCGGTGGCCGGCTGGTGGCGGACATGCTGCAGACCGCCGGTGTGGACCGGGTGCTGACGATGACGCTCCACGCGCCGCAGGTGCACGGCTTCTTCAAGGTTCCGCTCGATCACCTGACCGCGCTCGGCGTGCTGTCGGAGCACTTCCTGCAGCAGGACCGCAGCGACTCCGTGGTGGTCTCCCCCGACCTCGGCAATGCCAAGACCGCCACCCAGTTCGCACGCCTGCTCGGGCTACCGGTCGCGGCGGGCAACAAGCAGCGGCTGGCCGACGACCGCGTGGTCATCGACTCGATCGTCGGCGATGTGAGCGGCAAGCGCGCGATCGTGCTCGACGACGAGATCGCCACCGGCGGCTCGATCGTGGAGCTCCTGGACCGGCTCGCCGACCAGGGCTGCACCGAGGCCGCTGTCGCGTGCACGCACGGCCTGTTCGCAGGCAAGGCGGTGGAGCGGCTGCGCGACCACCCGATGATCACCGAAGTGGTGACCACCGACACCGTGCCCGCCCCGGCCGGCTGGCCGCAGCTCGTCACCCGCTCGGTCGCGGGCCTGTTCGCCGAGGCGATCGCCCGGATCCACGCCGGCGAGTCGGTCGCGAGCCTGTTCGACGGCGTCGACCCCACCCTCGGCCCGCCCCAGCCCAAGCTCTTCGGCTGAGCTACTCGGCGAACTCGATCGTTCCCTCGCGGCGCCCCGCGGATGCCAGCCGCTCCAGAGAGACCGCGGCGATGACATACCAGCCCAGAGCCACCAGCAGCGCCAGCCCTACGTCGGTCAGCACCAGCGAGGCGACGGCGTCACCAGCCGCCAGCAGCCGGATCGCGTCCAGCGCGTGGGTGAGCGGGAAGACCTGCCCGATCACCTGCACCCACGAAGGCCAGAAACTCAGCGGCACCGTGACCCCGCACACGAGCATCATCACCGTGTAGGAGAGGTTCGTCGCCCAGTTGCGCAAGCGCATGTGCCGCAACACCAGCGCGGCGAGCGCCAGGCCGTAGCCGTAGGTGGTGACAGCCACCAGGAGGAGCACGCCGAACGCGGCGAGGCCTGAGGCGAGCGTGAACCTCACACCGAACACCGGCCCGACCACGAACAGCGCCACCGTGGCAGTGGCGACCCCGCTCGGCAGCCACTGCACACTGCGCCCCAAAAACACCGGCCACAGCCGGGTCGGTGAGGCCACCAGCAGCGGCAGCGTGCCCGAGTACCGCTCGCGCGTGGTCGTGGAGACCACCAGCAGAGACTCCATCGCCGTCGCCAGGACCGCCGCTCCGATGAACAGGTATGCCACCCGGTCGGGGCTGCCGAGCATGGTGCCGATCAGCGCATAGAACACAACCTGAGCCAGGATCCGCGACAGCCACCCGAAGATCCAGGTCAGCGGCGTGAAGGTCGCGGCGAAATCCGCCCAGGCGTTGCGCGTGCTCGCGAGGAACACTCGCCACACCGGCGAGCGCACCGGAACGGCCGGGGTCGAGGGACGTACCGGTCCCGGGATCTCAGGCATGGCCGATCGTCCCCGTCCTTCTCACGAGCACGAGCGCACGCCGCACCAAGAGCATGCCCACAGCCAGCCCGATCGTTCCCAGCAGCAGCACCACGGCCAGTCGCAGCAGACTGTTCTGCGGCGGTGCCTGCATCAACGCGTCGCGCATCAGATCGGAGGACCAGGAAAGGAACACCAGGCGGGTGACCGGCTCCAACCAGTCGGGCAGGTACGCGACCGGCACCATGATGCCGCCGAGCACGTAGAACGGGTACGTGAGCGAGTTCTGCAGCGCGCGCGCCGCCCGCGTGCGCACGAACAGCGCGGAGAGCACGACGGCGCTGCCCGCTGTCGCATAGCCCGTCACCAGCAGCGTGCTGAAGAACAGCTCGGGGTGATAGATGTGAACGCGCACCCCGAATACGATCGCCGCCACCAGCCAGGACTCCACGAATCCCAGCAGCGAGACCGCAGTGACCGCTGCGATCCGGCCGACGATCACGGCCGCCAATGGCGTCGGCGATGCGACCAGGGCCTCCAGCGAGCCGTTCTCCCGCTCGCTCTCCACCGTGTCACCAGAGGTCTGCAAAGCCATCTGCCACAGGACCAGCAGGGCAGGTGCGAGGACGGCGAACGGTGCCAGGTCGGTGCGTCCGGCGTGCAACATGATCGCGAGGAACACCAGCGTCAGCGTCGGCGCAGTCACCAACGCCATCAGCCGGTCCGGCGAGCGCCGGAGCTCGCGGACCTCCCGCCACCAACCGGCCGAGAGACCACGGGCGAGTGACCTGAACGGGCCCGAGCGCCGAGAGCCCGGCTGCGTCGCGGTCACCGATCGATCCGCATCCCTCGGTCGCCGATGATGCGCAGGTACACCTCGGCGAGATCGGGCCGCGTCGTGGCCACATCGGACACACCGAGATCCAGGAGCGCGCGCAGCACCGCCGTCGCGGCGCCGTCGGCATCGGTGTCGACCAGCAACGCACCGGAACCGGTCTGACGAACCTGAGCGACGCCGTCGAGCGTGGATACCGCCTCGACGACGGCGTCCATCATGTCGGCGGGGATCTCGGAAGCGCGCACGCGCGCGTAGCGCGTGATCCAGGTCCCGAGGGTGCTGGGCCGCTCGGTGGCCAGCAGCGCGCCGCTGTCGATCAGGCTCACCCGGTCGCAGATCGCCTCAGCCTCGGCCATGTCGTGGGTGGTCACCAGGATCGTGCGGCCTTCGTCGCGCAGTGAGGTGACCAGCTCGCGGAAATCGACGGCGGCCACCGGGTCCATCCCCGTGGTCGGCTCATCGAGGATGAGCACCCGCGGGTCGCCGATCAGACCGCGTGCCAGGTGCAGGCGCTGCTTCATGCCGCGGCTGAAGGTCTCCACACGCTGGTCGGCGCGGTCCTCCAGGCCCAACCGCTCGAGCAGCTGCGAGACGCGCCGGTGGGCCGATGCCCCCGCGAGTCCGTAGATGGCAGCCCAGAACTCCAGGTTCGCGCGGGCGCTCAGCCGCGTATACAGGCCCCGCTCACCCCCGAAGACGATCCCTATCAGCGAACGCACCGTGGCTGTCTCGGTCACGACATCGTGGCCGCAGATCGCCGCGGTCCCGCTGGTGGGGAGCAGCACGGTCGACAGGATCTTGCACAACGTCGTCTTGCCGGCGCCGTTGGGGCCGAGCAGGCCGTGAATCTCGCCCTCGGGGATCGCCAGGTCGACACCCTGCAGCGCCGCGACGACCGGTTGCCCCCGACGGCCCCCGAATTCGCGGTACAGCCCAGCCACTGCGACAGCGGATCCCACGGATTGACCGTACTCCACGCGCGAGATCTCGCGGCTGCCGCTTCCACACCTGTCACCTGATCGTGACCCGGTGAGACCGGGTCACGAAATTCCGGTGGCGACACTCCGCCGTCGGGCATACCGTGGTGATACACGCGAAAGGAGGTGGTCCGAGACGTGAAGAATCTTGGGACTCGTGAGGTGACTGCCCGCTAGGGCATCACAGCCGACAACGGACGGCTTCTGCCCGAACCCGACGGCGCGTGATGCGCCTGCGAGAACACGGCAGTCACCCGAAGACCCGCGGGTCGCACCCTCGTCCAGTGCGACGCCCCGAGCCAGGCGCTCGGGAACGCGGGTCTTCGTCATGCCCCGGCACCCGGGCGCCGCATCGAGACATAGGCGGAGAAGCCTGCGCGCTGAGCGCCCCTGACAGGCCGTCTGGCCGACTCCGTGAAGCCGAGCTTGCGGTACAGACCCAGCGCAGGCTCGTTGGTGTCCTTGATGTCGCGGAGCACGAACTGCTCGATCCCTGGCAGCTCCAGCAGGTGCCGGATCAGCGCGGTGGCCACCCCGCGGCCCTGGTGAGCGGGGGCCGTGGTGACGAACCCGATCTCCGCGAGTCCGGGCCGCGCCTCGGGCGGCGCGCCCAGGAACTGGCTGCGCACCACCAGGGTCGTGATGGTGCCGTGGACCAGGCCGAGATGCCGGCGCATGGGTGCCCATTGCGGAGCGAAGCACTCCTGGTCCCCTGAGGTCAACGAGGCGATCGCCGCCGGCTCGCCGTCCACGAGGGCCGCGTAGAAGCGGTCGAGCAGGAGCATGTGCTGGAACGCGTCGGCGAGCCGGTCGGGGTCGGTCGAGAAGTAGGCGAAGTCCTCGGCGAACCCCCGCACGAGCACCTCGGTGATCCGGCGCCGGTAGTCCTCGCCGAGCGCGTCGCCGCGGCTGATCGTCAGTGTCATGAAGGGTCTCCCAAGATCGGGCGCAGCAGGATGTCGGCTGCTGGTACGGGCAGCGCGGGGCCGAGTGCCGCTCGCAGCGTCACCAGGCCGGAGATCGTGGCGAAGTAGCAGGTGGTGAGCTCGGCGGGGTCGCCTGGCGGGAAGCCTGCCTGCTGCCCGCGCCGGATCAGCTCGGTGGTGGCCTCCCAGAGCGCGGCGTGTTCCCGGGCGAGCCGGGCGGCGGTCCCGGGCGGGTCGTCGCTGGCGAACCCCTGGCTCATCACGAGATAGAAGGCATCGGCGCTGCCCTCGGAGCTCAGGTCGGCGAGGATCGCGGCGGTGACGGACCGGAGCGTCTCGGCCGGGTCTTCGGCGCTCCGGAGGACGACGACCAGACCAGCCAGTCCGTTCACCGCCTGCGCCAGGAGCTCGTCGTAGAGCGCCTCTTTCGTGGCGTAGTGGCGGTAGATCAGGCCGGCGCTGATGTCGGCAGCGGACGCGATCTGCCGCATGGTGGTGGCCGCGAATCCGTGGCGCGCGAACAGGTGCACGGCGGCGGCCTGGACGCTCTCGCGCGTGGCGTCGCGCATGCGTTCGTATTGCTCAGGCCTGCGCGGCATCCGCTCCCTCTTGTTGAATGAACGAATGTTTACCGTACCAGATCGCCCCCGCACCCTGGCAGGCTGGCCGTATGGACTTCCGGATCTTCACCGAGCCGCAGCAGGGCGCCGGCTACGCCGACCAGCTCGCCGTGGCGCAGGCCGCCGAGTCGCTCGGCTTCAGCGCGTTCTTCCGCTCCGACCACTACCTGTCGATGGGCGAGGGGGACGGCCTGCCCGGACCCACCGACTCCTGGGTGACGCTCGGCGCACTCGCGCGCGAGACCTCCACGATCCGCCTCGGCACGCTGGTCACTTCCGCGACCTTCCGCTGGCCCGGGCTGCTGGCGATCCAGGTGGCGCAGGTCGACGAGATGTCGGGCGGGCGCGTGGAGCTCGGCCTGGGCACCGGCTGGTTCGAGGCTGAGCACGCCGCGTACGGCGTGCCGTTCCCGGCCAAGCGGTTCGGTCCCTTCGCCGAGCAGCTCGAGATCCTCACAGGACTGTGGGGAACGCCGGCCGGGGAGCGGTTCTCCTTCGACGGCGAGCACTACCAGCTCACCGACTCCCCCGCGCTGCCCAAGCCGGTTCAGCAGCCGATCCCGATCATCATCGGCGGGTCAGGTGCGAAGCGAACCCCCGCGCTCGCCGCGCGCTACGCATCGGAGTACAACGCGAACTTCGACTCCGTGGAGGGCGCGGCCACGAAGTTCGAGCGCATCCGCACCGCCTGCGCCGACGCCGGCCGCGACCCGGCGACGATCACGATGTCACTGGCCCACACCACGGCGATCGGCCGGGACGAGGCCGAGTACCGCCGTCGGGCGGAGGCGATCGGGCGCGAGCCCGACCAGCTGCGCGAGCAGGGCCTCACGGGAACGGTGGCCGAGGTGGTGGACAAGCTGGGCGCCTACCGCGACGCCGGCGCCGAGCGGTTCTACTTCCAGGTCATGGACCTCGCCGATCTCGACCACCTCGACCTGATCGCCCGCGAGGTCGTCACGCAGCTGTGAGACTCAGTCGCGCCCGTCCCTGACCTGCTGCCACTCGGCCCAGCAGTTCTCGGGGTCGATGTCCTGATAGCCGCGGGCGGCCGTCATGGCCTCGGCCACCGACGGGTCGAGCGCGATACACGTCGCGGCGTCACGGATCCCGAGCACCTCGACCTCCGTGAGCGTACGGCCCGCTGCCTGCTCGGCGCTCCGCAGCAGAGCGACGAGAGGGGGCGTGAACGTCAGGGCGAGGCGCTCCGGGCTCTGAGACATCGCGACTGAACCTACAACCCCGAGGTGCGGTAGCGTCGCCGGCGTGGTGAGACAGCGATGAAGCTCGGATTCCACACCGGCTACTGGTCGGCCGGCCCACCCCCCGGCGCGGCGGCAGCGGTCGCCGCCGCCGACGAACTCGGCCTCGATTCGGTCTGGCCCGCCGAGGCCTACGGCTCCGACGCGCTGACCCCGCTCGCGTGGTGGGGCGCGACCACCTCGCGCGTGCGACTCGGCACCGGAATCATGCAGATGTCGGCGCGCACGCCGACCGCCACCGCGATGGCCGCGCTCACGCTCGATCACCTCTCGGGCGGCCGATTCGTGCTGGGCCTGGGAGCGTCCGGACCGCAGGTCGTGGAGGGCTGGTACGGCCAGCCGTACGCGAAGCCGCTCGCCCGCACGCGCGAGTACGTGTCGATCGTGCGGGATGTGCTGCGCCGCGAGGCCCCGGTCACCGCGCCCGGACCGGCGTATCCGTTGCCGCTGGCCGGTGGCGAGGGCAAGCCACTCCGCTCCACCGTGCACCCGCTGCGCGCCGACCTCCCCATCCACCTCGCCGCGCAGGGCCCCAAGAACACCGCCCTCGCGGCCGAGATCGCCGATGGCTGGCTGCCCGCCTTCTTCTCGCCCCGGCTCGACGGCGCAGCTCGGGAGCATCTCGACGCCGGCTTCGGTCGCCGGTCTGGTTCACTGCGCTCGGCGGCGGAGTTCGAGGTGTGCGCGAGCGTTCCGGTCGCCGTGGGGGCGGACGTCGAGAGTGCCGCCGCGCTCCTCAAGCCACACCTCGCGCTGTACATCGGCGGCATGGGTTCGGCGAGCACGAACTTCCACCGCGAGGCGATCCTGCGGCTCGGGTACACCGAGGCGTGCGAGGCGGTCACCGCCCGCTACCTTGCCGGCGACAAGGCCGGCGCGGCCGCGGCAGTCCCCACCGAGCTGGTGCTCGATGTCGCCCTGGCCGGTTCGCCGTCGGACCTCGCCTCCCAGGTGCGCACCTGGGAGGCCACCTGCGTGACCACGCTGATCGTCCAGACCGACCCTCGCGCCCTCCCTGCCGTGGCCGCGGCGCTGACGCCCTGACCCACCCGCCCCCGGTCTCGGTTACCGCCGAGACCGAGGCTCACCGCCGAGACCGAGGGGGGCGCCCCTCGGTCTCGGCGTAGGGCCTCGGTCTCGGCATGAGATTCCTGGCCGGAGGGCTCGCCCGCGGGGGTCGGGATGTGGGAGGTTTCATCCCGTGTCACAGCCCACACCCGAGCCCACGTCCCTGACACGGACCGAACGCCTGGACCGGCTGCCGTTCACCCGGCAGCACGGGAAGCTGCTCGGCGGTTCCGGCATCGGCTGGGCGCTCGACGCGATGGACGTCGGGCTGATCTCGTTCATCATGGCGGCACTGGTCAGTGAGTGGGCGCTGACAGGCACCGAGGTGTCGTGGATCCTGTCGATCGGGTTCGCCGGGATGGCAGTGGGGGCGAGCGTCGGCGGGCTGCTGGCCGACCGGATCGGGCGGCGGCAGGTGTTCGCGCTGACGCTGCTGGTCTACGGACTGGCGACCGGAGCGTCGGCGCTGGCGGGCGGCGTCGGGGTGCTGCTGGTGCTGCGCTTCGTCACCGGGCTGGGGCTGGGTGCCGAGCTGCCGGTGGCCTCCACGCTGGTCAGCGAGTACGCCCCCACGAAGATCCGTGGCCGCGTAGTGGTGCTGCTGGAGGCGTTCTGGGCCGTGGGCTGGATCGCCGCGGCGACGATCGGCTACCTGGTGGTGCCGGCCGAGAACGGGTGGCGGTGGGCATTCGCGATCGGCGTGATCCCGGCCCTCTACGCGCTGGTGGTCCGGCGCGGACTGCCCGAGTCGGTGCGGTTCCTCGAGCGCAAGGGCCGCGTCGACGAGGCCGAGGCGGCCGTGCGCCAGTTCGAGGAGTCCGCGGGCATCGCCGCCGTTCCCTCGACTCCGGTGCCGCCCGAGCCCACCCCTCCCAAATGGCGCGAGCTCTGGAGGCCCGGCCTCCGCCGTCGGACAGCCGCCCTGTGGGCGGTCTGGTTCGGCATCAACTTCGCCTACTACGGGGCGTTCCTGTGGCTGCCCACGATCCTGCTGAACTCGGGCTTCACCATCGTGAAGTCCTTCGAGTACACGCTCTACATCACCCTCGCCCAGCTGCCGGGCTACGCGCTGGCCGCGTTCCTCATCGAGCGCTGGGGGCGCCGCCCCACGCTGATCACCTTCCTCGGCGTCTCGGCCGTGGCGGCGTTCGCGTTCGGGCAGGCGGGAAGCGTGGCCACGATCCTCATCGTCGGCATGGTGCTGTCAGCCTTCAACCTGGGCGCCTGGGGTGCGTTGTACGCCATCACACCCGAGATCTACCCGACGTCGATGCGCGGGTCCGGCGCCGGAGCCGCCGCTGCCTTTGGCCGGCTCGCCTCGATCGCCGCACCGCTGTCGGTGCCGCCCCTGCTCGCTGCCGGAGGCAACGGGCTCGTGTTCGGCGTGTTCGCCATGGCGTTCGGGCTCGCGATGGTCGCCACCCTGTTCCTGCCCGAGCTGCGCAACAAGGTGCTCACCGAGACCTGAGCGGATCCAGGCAACCCAGCTTTCAACGCTCTTCCGGCACGTGCCAGGCTTCGTTGCTGTTTCGGCAGCGCGACCGCCGGCAAAGACGTCAGAAGAGCCCGGCAGCCGCTGCCGAAAGAGCGTTGAAATCTCTGTGGCGTCGAAAGAGCGTTGAATCAGGGAAGCAGCTCGCTGATCTCGATCGCTCGGCCCTGCTCCGCCGACCGCCAGATCGCCTCGCCCGTGGCGACCGCGAGCGCACCCTGGCGCGCGTCGGCCATCAGGCCCATCGCCACCGACTCGGCGTCGGGACCCACGAACAGGTCGCGGCGCATGAGCGGGTCGGCGCCGTCGTGGCCCCCGGAGCCCGCAGACACCTCGATCGACTCCGCGGCCGCGAACAGCGGGCGCAGCACGAGCGAACCTGATCCCGGGAGCGCCTCGCCGCCCGGGAGCCGCCCCACGAACGCCTCGATCGATCCATGCGTGCCGGTGATCGTCAGCCGGTACCCCTCCCACGGTGCGGAGAACTGCACCGAGTAGGCCGCGGTTGCTCCGCCGTCGTAGGTGATCAGGCTGGCGACGTGGTCCTCGATGTCGATCTCGTCGTCGTACAGCGTCATCTCAGCCTCGGCCGGGTACTGCACCTCGTACGGCAGGTCGAACAGACCCGTGCGCGCCTGCCCCGTCGCCTCGGGGAACGTTCCGCTGCCGGCCTGCGCCTGGTGATACGGGTCCCGCTCGCGGACCTCGGCCGGCGTGTCCGCGCCGCGCGGCCGGTGTGGGCTGTCCGGCCCGTAGAAGTCGCGTCCACCGACGGCGTAGACCCGGGTCGGGTCGGCGCCGAGCCACCACGCGATCAGGTCGAGGTGGTGCGTGCTCTTGTGGATCGTCAGCCCGCCCGACGCCGCGCGCGACCGGTTCCACCGCAGGAAGTAGCTCGCGCCGTGCCGGGTGTCCACGTAGTAGTCGAGCGCCACGTGCAGCGGCCTACCGATCGCGCCCTGCGTCAGCAGCTCCTTGATGCGCCGGTGCCGCGCCGGGTACCGGAAGTTGTGCGTCACGTGCACGCGCGCGCTGCTCGCCCGCTCGGCCTCGACCACCTCGGCCGCCTCGGCCGAGGTCGCGACCATCGGCTTCTCCGAGATCACGTCGACGCCGGCCGCCAGCGCTGCCTGGATGTAGTGCCCGTGCGTGTGGTCGGGTGAGGCGATGACGACGGCGTCGGGCCTGGTCTGGTCCAGCAGCTCGCCGAGCTGGTCGGGCTCGTAGACCGCGACCGGACCGTAGCCCTCCGGCACCAGTGTGCGCACGAACGCCTCGGCGCGCATCCGGTCGACGTCGAGCACGGCCACCAGCTCGGCCACGGCCGAGAAGTCGTCCTCGCTCGCCCCGTACCCGAGCGCGCCGTCCTGGCCGCCGGCCACCCCGATCATCGGCTTCGCGAAGCTCGCCACTCCCCGGTTCGAGGCCCCGATCAGGGCGTAGCGTCGCCGCCGCGTGCTCGACGGCGGAGCGTGTGTCTCGCTCATCGGGAACCTCCGTGGTGAGTCATGACCGCAATTGCCGCAACCGCATGCATGGCTCTAGCGTAGCGGGATGGACACGACCTCGCTGGGGTGGCGCCCCAACCTCGACGGTCACCACGACGTCTCCCTCGACCTGCTCCTGCACGTCAACCGGCGCACCCAGGCGGTGCTGGCCGAGACCGCTGCCGGACTCGACCAGGCGACCACCGCCCGCGCGGTCCACGCCCACCAGCGGGCCACCCGCGAGGCGGTGCTGGCCGGGATCGGCGGGCTGCCGGCGCGAGGTGACGGACCCCCGCCCACCACCTGGCGAGGGTCGGAGCAGATGGCGGGCTACGCCGTCGAGAACCTCGTGTTCGAGTCCTCGCCAGGTGTGCCGGTGACCGCCACGCTCTACCGCCCCGACGGCGCCGACGAGCCGCGGCCCGCCGTGCTGTTCGTGTGCGGACACACCCCGGACGGCCGCGCCAACCCCGAGTACCAGCGGGTGTGCGCCACGCTGGCGCAGGCTGGGCTGATCGTGCTGGCGATCGACCCGTTCGGGCAGGGTGAACGGCTCGACTACCTCGATGAACAGGGTCAGCCGCAGGTGCCGGTGGGAACTGCCCAGCACACGTATGCGGGGATCCCGGCCTGGCTGCAGGGGCAGAGCATCATCCGCTGGTTCGTGCACGATGCGCGGCGGGCGGTCGATCTGCTGGTCTCGCTTCCGGAGGTCGATGGGAGCAGGATCGGCGTCACCGGGAACAGCGGTGGCGGCACCCTGACCACCTGGCTGCTGGCACTCGAGGACCGGTTCGCTGCGGCGGCTCCCGGCACGTTCGTGACCAGCCGCGGCGTGTACCTGTGGTCGGGGCAGAGCCAGGATGCCGAGCAGGTGCTGCCCGGTGGCACCGCGAACGGTGTGGATCACGCGGACCTGCTCGCGACGTTCGCGCCGCGCCCGCTGGCCGTGCTGGCCGCCGAGTTCGACTTCTTCCCGATGGAGGGCACGGTCGCTTCGTTCGAGCGAGCGCGCGCGGCGTACCGGGCGCTCGGGGCCGAGGAGGCGATCTCGCTGCGCACCGCACCGGTGACGCACCAGTACGCGCCGCCGCTCGCGGCTGCCGCAGCCGCGTTCTTCTGCGAGGCGTTCGGGTTGCCGGTGCCTGGTGCCGCTCCAGAGATCCAGGTGCTCCTCGCTGAGCAGATGCGTGCGGTGCCGAGCGGCCAGGTGGGCGTGGACCTGCCCGGCTCGCTGTTCCTGCACGATCTGATCCGCGATGACGCGGAACGCCGCGAGCGTCCCAGCCCAGAGCGTGCACGGGTATGGCTGAACGCGCGCGTCCGCGCTCACCGGTGGCGTCCCCGTGCGCCCTACACCCGGTGGCTGCCCGGACCGGTCGACGGCGTACTGCACGGCATGTGGCGATCCGAGCGTGACGTGTGGGGTGCAGGCGTGCTGCTGCCCACCGACCCGGCACCGACCGACGGACCGCGCCCGCTGCGGCTGCTGCTGCTCGACGGCGGCACCGACTCCCTGACCATCCAGCACCCCGCGATGCTGCGCCCCGGTCGAGAGGCAACTCTCGCCGTCGACCTTCGTGGTCGCGGCGCACTCGCGCCGCACGACAAGGACGGGCTCGACCCGCGGAACCACAAGTCCGGCGTGTTCAAGCTGCTGTGCGACCTGCTGTGGCTCGACGACTCGCTCGCTGCCGGCCAGGCGTTCGACATCACCCGCGCGATCGACGTCGCGCTGCACGACCCCTTCCTCGCCACGCTGCTCCCGGGCCTCCGCCCCGAGAGCCCGGTGCAGATCGAGGCCGACGGCGTGATGGCGTTCGTCGCCAAGGTCGCGGCCGCCGCCGACGATCGGATCACCACCGTGACCGTGACCGACGACGTCGTCGATCCGAACCGGATACTCACCGAGCGCCTCTACGACACCGGCCGCGGCGAGTGGCAGGCCGTGATCCCCGGTCAGGCAGCGAACGCGCCGCTTGACGCCGTTCACGAGCTGCTCGACCACCGGCTGCGCCGCCGCTGAGCTCGCCGCGCTGGGGATGCGAGCGGGCAGCCGTGGGCCGGCGTTGCAGAACCCGCCATACGAGTCACTTCGACTACGCGGCCGGCCGATTCACGTGGCAGAAGCCACCCTGATGGACACTTCTGCTACGCAACGACCACGCGTCGTTACGCCGCCTCCTCCGGGCGGTAGACGATCCTCGGGCGGGTGCCGCGCAGGCGGGGGTCGGGGACCGGCACGGCCGACAGCAGCGCGCGGGTGTAGCCGTGCTGCGGGTCCGCGAACACGGACTCCGCCGGTCCTTCCTCCACGAGGTTGCCGTAGTACATGACCGCCACGCGGTCGCAGATCCGTTCGACCACGGACAGGTCGTGCGAGATGAACAGGTAGGTGAGCCCGAGCTCGTCCTGCAGCTCCGCGAGCAGCTCGAGGATCTGCGTGCGCACGGAGACGTCGAGTGCGGACACCGCCTCGTCGGCGACCACGAGCTTCGGGTTCGTGATCAGCGCCCGGGCGATTCCGATCCGCTGCCGCTCACCGCCGGAGAACGCGTGCGGGTAGCGGCTCGCCATCGCCCGCCGCAGGCCCACGCGCTCGAGCATCTGCTCGACCCGGTCGTCGACCTCGGACCCGTGCGCCAGCCCGGCGACCCGCAGCGGCTCCCCGATCACCTCGCGCACGGTCATGCGCTGGTTCAGCGAGCCGTACGGGTCCTGGAACACCATCCGCACCAGCCGCCGATACGGGCGCAGCTCCTTCTTCGACAGCGCCGCCAGATCGACCGCGTGCTCGCCGTCGTCGTAGTGGATCTGGCCCGCCGTGGGCTGGTAGGCACGCATCACGCACCGCCCGAGCGTGGTCTTGCCGCAGCCGGACTCGCCCACGAGGCCGAGCGTGCTGCCGGGCGCGATCTGCAGGCTGACGTCGTTGACCGCCACGATCCGCTTCTTCGTTCCTCGCGAGAACATGCCACCCGAGACGCTGTCGAACTCCATCCGCAGACCCTCGATCCGCAGCAGCGGCTCGCCCCGGATCTCGTCATGTCGCACGGCCTCGTCGACGGCGTCGCTCACCTCGATCCGCTCGGGCGCCTCGGCCTCGCTCGGCTTCTGGCCCGCTTCCTCACGCTGCGGCAGGCTGGCGAGCAGCTCCTTGGTGTAGTCGTGCTGCGGGTCGTGGAAGATCTGCTCGACCGGCCCGGTCTCGAGGACCTTGCCGTGCCGCATCACCACGACGTCGTCGGCGATCTCCGCCACCACACCGAGGTCGTGGGTGATGAAGATCATCGTCATCGACAGCTCGCGCTTCAGCTCGGCCAGCAGGTCGAGGATCTGCGCCTGGGTGGTGACGTCGAGCGCGGTCGTGGGGGGGTGGGCGGTCAGCCGCGAGGGCCGGGCGCTCAGCGCCCTCGCGATCATCGCGCGCGGGCGCATGCCGCCGGAGAGCTGGAAGGTGTAAGAGTCGATCCGCTCGGCCGGCTGCGGGATGCCCACGGCGTCCAGCTCGGCGATCACGCGCTCACGGATCTGCTGCTCGTCGAGCTCGGTGTGGAGCTCGAGCACCTCCGAGATCTGGTTCCCGATCGTGTGAACCGGGCTCAGCGAGGACATCGGCTCCTGGAAGATCAGGCCGATCTGGCTGCCGCGGATCGACCGGATCCCGTCGCCCTTGTCGCTCAACGCGGCGATGTCGTGGATCGTGCCCTCGGCCTCGGCGCGGAACAGGATCCGCCCGCCTTCCACGAGACCCGGGTTGTCGACGACCTGGATGATCGAGCGCGCGGTCGCCGACTTGCCCGAACCCGACTCGCCCACGATGCAGGTGGTCCGGCCACGCCGCACCGACAGCGAGATGTCGTCGACAGCGTTGACCTCGCCCTCGTCGGTGCGGAACGTGGTGCGCAGGTTCTGGATGTCGAGGATCGCCTCGGGATCGGTCATCTCTCCCGGGTCGGCCTCGACTGCTGCCAGCTCGCGGGGGGCCTTGGTCGGCACCATCTTTCGACGGCGGCGGTCCAGCAGGAATCCCATCGCTACCTCTTCCCGTAGGGGTCGGCCGAGTCGCGCAGACCGTCGCCGACGAAGTTGAAGGCCACCACCGCGAGCACGACTGCGAGACCGGGGATCAGCAGCCAGGGCGCGGTGGCGATCACGTTGACGCTCTGCGCGTCCTGCAGCAGCACGCCCCACGACACCGCCGGTGCGCGCAGTCCGAGCCCGAGGAAGGACAGGGCGGTCTCCGACAGGATCATCGCCGGCACCGCGAGCGAGACGGTGGCGATGATGTGCGACGTGAAGGCGGGCACCATGTGACGGAAGATCACCCGGGACGTCGGGACGCCGTCGAGATTCGCGGCGAGGACATAGTCCTCGTCACGGATCTGAAGCAATCGCCCTCGGATCACCCGCGCGAGCGAGGTCCAGCCCAGCAGCGACAGGATCACGGTGATCATCAGATAGGTCGGCACCGGACCCCACTGCGGTGGCACCGCAGCGGCAAGACCGAGCCACAGCGGTAGCGTCGGGATCGACATGAACAGCTCGATCACACGCTGCAGCACGGTGTCCACGGTGCCGCCGAAGTAGCCGGAGATGCCGCCGAGCAGCAGCCCCAGCAGCAGCGACACCGACACACCGACCAAGCCGATCGACAGCGAGATCTGCGACCCGTAGATGATCTTCGACAGCAGGTCGGCGCCGGTGCGGTCGGCGCCGAGCGCGTACCAGCGCTCGCCCGGCTCACTCGGTCCGAACAGGTGGATATCCGTGGTGAACAGGCCGAGCAGCTTGTACTCGTCGCCATGCACGAAGAAGCGCAGGTGGATGAACTCCTCGGTGTCCTCCTCGAAGACCGGGGCGAGCGTCTCGATGTCGGTGTGCCCGGTGGTCGGGTGGACGTACAGCCCCTCCTCGAACGAGAACTGCGGCACCTGCGGTGGGTGGTAGGCGTGCTCGCCCACGTACGAGCTCGTGTTGAAGGGGGCCACGAAACCCGCGAACGCGGCCACCAGGTACATGAGGACCAGCAGCCACAGACCGATCATCGCCAGGCGGTGCTTGCGGAACCGCCACCAGATCAGCTGCCGCTGGGAGGCGGAGGCGACGTCGCTGCTGCTCTGACCGGTCTCGGTGGCGAGGTCGTCGGTGGTGCCGGCCTCGGTATCGGGGTCGGATGCAGGGAGTTGTTGGGTCATGGCTCAGGCCTTCCCGAACCGCACGCGCGGATCGACAGCGGCGAGCAACAGGTCGGAGATGAAGGTTCCGATGACGGTCAGCACGGCGATGATGAGGATGATCCCTCCTGCCAGGTACATGTCCTGCGAGCGCAGCGAGGCCAGCAACAGCGGTCCGGTCGTGCCGAGCGCGAGCACGGTCGCGACGATCACCTCGCCGTCGAAGATCGACGGGATGTTCCACCCCGCCGTGGAGACGAACGGGTTGAGCGCGATCCGCAACGGGTACTTGCGGATGATGCGGCCCTCCGGGAGGCCCTTCGCGCGGGCGGTCGTGACGTAGGGCTTGTGCAGCTCGTCGAGCATGTTCGCGCGCGTGGTGCGGATGATCCCCGCGGTGCCGGCGAGCGCGATCACCACGACCGGGATCCACAGGTGCCCGAACAGGTCGAGCACGCGCCCGAGACTCCACGGCGCGTTGACGTACTCGGCAGAGAACAAGCCACCGACGCTCTGACCGAAGAAGCGGAAGCCGATGTAGGCGAGAGCGAGCGCGGCGAGGAAGTTCGGCACCGCGAGCGCCACGAAGCCGAGGATCGAGATCGCGTAGTCGGCCGGCTTGTGCTGCTGGATGGCCGAGACCACGCCGGCGGGGAGCGCGATCGCCCAGGTGAGCACCAGCGTGGTCACACCCAGCAGCACGGTGAGCCCCAGTCGCTCACCGATGAGGTCGGAGACCGGTCGCTGGTACTGGAAGGACAACCCGAAGTCACCGTGCAGCACGATGTTGCTGATCCACTTCCAGTACTGCACCCAGAACGGGTCGCCGATCCCGTACCGCTGCCGCAGCGCCTCCAGCTGGGCAGGGTCGAGACTCTCGCCCTGCGCCTCCATCCTCGCGACCTGCGTGGTGAGGAAGTCACCCGGAGGCAGCTGGATGATGAAGAACGAGATGATCGAGATGATGATCAGGGTCGGGATGACGTGCAGGACCCGGTACAGGGTGAACCGAAGCACGCAGCCTCCTCTCGTCGCCCGACGGCGCGTTGACGGTCAGGAAGCGGCGGTGAAGGAGATCTGCTCAGGCTTCGTGATGCCCTCGCGCCCGTAGTAGAAGGACAGCTTGGGCTCGTCGTCACGGACGCCGCGCACGTCGTCCGTCACGATCACCGGCTGGAACGGCAGCCCGAGCAGGCCGATCGCGTACATCTGCGTATCGTGCTGGGTGACGATCGCGTGGCCGGCCTCGAGGCGTGCCTCGTCGGACTCGGCACCACGCAGCGCGTCCCAGTTGTCCATGAGGTCCTTGATCTCCTGCGGCGGCTCGACGCCTTCGGCGCCGCGGGTGGCGTACCACTGGCCGTAGCCAGGAGCGGAGTGGCTGTTCGCACCGGTGGGGATCAGCCACACCGGCTCCAGGTCGAAGTCGTCGCTGGGCATCGTGGTGCCGTCGAGGTCGAAGTCGTTGGCAGAGCGCAGCTCGGCGTACAGGGTCGGGTCGACCGGGCGCAGGCTCAAGCCGACGCCGATCTCCTCCCAGTACCGCTGCACCATCGTGAACGCATCGCTGGTGGCGACCCCGGCCGTGCTGTCGACGTAGACGATCACGAGCTCGAGCGGCGCGCCGTCCGGTCGCTGCCGGGTGCCGCTGCCGCTGCGGGTGAGCCCGAGGCCGTCCAGCAGCTCGTTGGCCCGGTCGACGTCGTGCTCGAGGTTCCGCTGCCCCAGCCCCTCGAGGTAGTACTCCGAGGCCTCGGTGGGCACGGGCTGGCGCAGCTCGCCGAGCCCGCCGAGCATCGTGGTGTTCATGTCCTCGCGGTCGATCCCGAGCGAGAGCGCCGCCCGGAAGTCGGGCTCAAGGAAGAGCTCGCGCAGCACCTCGTCCTGGTGGGAGAGGTTCGGGCAGATCGACAGCAGCGTGGCGTCGTTGTGCCACCGGAGCATCCGATACCCGTTGGCCTCCTCGTTCTGCAGGAACACCTGCGCCGAGTTGTAGCCCAGGTTGTGGCCCTGGAAGTTGAGGTCGCCGTTGGCGGCGCGGAGGTCGATCGCGTCCTGCGTCAGCACCTGCACCTGCACGCCATCCATGTAGGGCAGCTGCCGGCCGTCGCCATCGGTCTTCCAGTAGTACGGGTTGCGCTCGAGCGACGCGGTGCCGCTCTGAGCGTTGGCGGGGCTGGTGACCATGAAGGCGCCCAGCACCGGGCGCTCGGGGTTGGTCCACCAGTTGTCGCGGTCGGCGAAGTACTGGTCCCAGGAGTCGAAGCCGGCTTCCGAGGTGGCGGCGTCCACCTCGTCGGGGTCGGCGTGGTCCGGGTGGAACTGCTCCAGGTAGTGCGCCGGCTTGAGGAACTGGTTGCTCACGGCCGGGTGACACATGTACTTCTCGAACAGCGCGAACGCGTTGTTGTACCTGAAGATGATCGTGAGCTCGTCGGGCGTCTCGATCGTGGGGCGGTCGTCGCCGTCGCTGAACCAGAACGGCGCCGCGGGGATCGTGGTCGTGTTGCGCAGCACGTCGTTGACCGTGAACGCGAGGTCGGCCGAGGTGAAAGGCTCACCGTCCGACCACTTGAGCCCGTCGCGGAGCACGAACGTGAACTCGGTGTTGGTGTCGTTCTTGCTGAACTCGGCCGCGAGGCTCGGCTCGGCGGCGTCGGCGGCCCAGTTCCACTCCAGCAGCCCCACCGACGCGAACGCCGTGAGGGCGCCGGCGTCACCGACGTCGAGCTGGGCGCGCTGCAGAGTGCCGCCGAAGGTGCCCGGCCCCTCGTGGACCTCGACCACCTTCGGATCAGCCGGCAGCCGCTCGGCCAGCTCGGGCAGGTCTCCCGCCTCGACACGCTCCGCCAGCATCGGCGACTCGAGGGCGCCCTCGCCCCCGTCGAACGGGTTGGGAGGCTCCTCGCTCGAGCAGGCGGTGAGGATCGCGGCGGCAGCACCCCCGCCCATCAGCAGCAGTGTGCGTCGGGTCATGTTCGGGGACAGGGACATCGGCTCTCCTCAGGTCACGGCAGCTGTGCGGTGCTTCCTACTCGCTCTCGACCATAGCACCGCAAGCGGTTGCGGCAATGTCAAACTTGTGTGTCATCGAGGTTGCCCGGCGTCGAAGTAGGCACGCAGCTCGGGGTCGAGCACGGGCACGTCGAGGGCCGAGGACTCGCCCCGCATCGAGCTGGTGGCGGTCGCCGCGGTAGCCACCGCCTCGCGCGCAGCGACCACGGAGGTGCGGGTGGGTGCACCCGTGCGCACGAACGCGAGGAACTCCCGCAGGAGCGAGGGGTCGGCGCCGTGGTGGCCACCCGGAGCGTCCGGGATCGGGAACTCCTCGTGCCCGTGCTCGGCGTACTCCGAGCGGCGGTTCCACAGCCGCACGACGCCACCCTCGCCGAGTCCGAAGTTCTCGATCCTGCCCTCGGTCCCGATGATCGTGTAGTTGCGCCAGTAGTCGGGCGTGAAGTGGCACTCCGAGTATGTCGCGTAGACGCCGTTGTCCAGCTGCATGGTCATCATCGACAGGTCCTCGACGTCGATGACCGGGTGCAGCCCCTTCTGCTCCAGCGGCGGCCAGTTCTTCTCGCGGTCGAGCCACTCGGTCACCACCTGGCCGGTGCGGTCCTCACGGTCGGTCACCTCGCCGTAGACCGTGAGCCCACCCATCGCGCTCACGCGGCGCGTGTAACCGCCGGCGATCCAGTGGATCACGTCGATGTCGTGGGCGCCCTTCTGGAGCAGCAGCGAGTTCACGTTCGCGCGCTCGGCGTGCCAGTCCTTGAAGAACCGGTCGCCGCCGTCGCCCACGAAGTAGCGGCACCACACCGCCTTCACCTGCCCGACCCGCCCCTCCGCGACGAGCTGCTGCATCAGCGAGATCACCGGCATGTGGCGCATGTTGTGACCCACGTACAGCCGACTCCCAGTCGCGTGCGCCGTGCGGAGCATCCGATCGGCGTCGTCCACCGTGGTCGCCATCGGCTTGTCCACGAACACGTCGACACCCGCCTCCATCAGCGCGATCGCGTGCTCGGCGTGCTGGTGGTCGAGCGAGGTGACGAAGGCGGCGTCGAGCTCGTGATCGAGCAGCCCGGCGACGTCGTCGTGCACGGCGACGTCAGGGCCGAACCGCTCGGCGGCACGTGCCTGTGCGCGGGGGTGTGGGTCGGCCACGGCCACGACCGTGGCGGCCGGGTCGCCCTGCGTCGCCGTCCGGGCGATCACGCCACGGTTGCCGTTCCCCACCAGGCCGAGCCGCAACGGCCGCGCCTCGGGGTCGCTCTCATGGGCAGGGGCCGGACTCGCATTCGTCACCATGTGTGGTCACGCTACGGAACGCAAGCGCTTGCGGCAAGGTCCCGGCGACACCTGGTGCACCGCCGTCGAGCAGGACCGTCCGCCGCCCTGCTGCGATAGCCTCGTGCGCACGTTGCAGCACGAACGGTGCCTCACAAAGGGGATTTCATGGCGGTCACCCTCGCCGACGTCGCTCGCGCGGTCGGCATGTCCGCATCCACCGTCTCGCGCGCGTTGTCCGGGACCGAGAAGGTCAACGAGGCCACCCGGAAGCGCATCCACCAGGTGGCGCGCGAGATGGGTTACGAGCCGAACCAGGTGGCGCGCTCGCTCACGTCGGGGCGCAGCGACATCCTCGGGCTGATCGTCCCCGACATCGCGAACCCGTTCTTCCCGCCGATCATCAAGGCCGTGCAGTCGCGCGCTGCGAGCCGCGGCAAGACCGTGCTGATCGCCGATGTCGACGAGCACCCGGCTGACGAGATCAAGCGCGCACGGATCATGCGCAAGCGCGTGGACGGACTGATCGTGGTGTCGCCGCGCACGCCCGCGGAGAACCTGTCGCAGCTGGTCGAGCTGGCGCCGATCGTGTTCGTCAACCGCGAGGTCCCCGGCGCCACGAGCGTGCTGGTCGACGCCTCGGAGGGCATCCAGGAGGCGGTCGAGCACCTGGCCTCGCTCGGACACACGCGCATCGGATACCTCAACGGGCCGCGCCGGTCCTGGTCGAACGGCCAGCGCCGCACCGCGGTCCAGGCCGCGTGCGCCGATCTCGGCATCGAGCTGGTCGAGCTGGGCCCGTTCGAGCCGCAGATCCAGGCCGGCGTACGCGCCGCCGATCTCGTGCACAGCAAGGATCTGACGGCGGTGATCGCCTACGACGATCTCATCGCCCTCGGGCTGATGGCCCGGATGACTGAGCGCGGCGTCAAGGTCGGCCCCGACATCTCGGTGATCGGCATCGACGACAGCCCGATGTCCGGCATGGCCTACCCCACCCTCACCTCGATCCACGTGCCGGGCAGCAGGAGTGGGATGACCGCCGTCGACCTGGTTCTCGACCTGGCAGAGCACCAGGGCGACACACCACCTCAGGTGGTCCAGCTCGAGACCCGGCTGATCATCCGCGGCAGCACCGCCCCCGCGCGGTAGCGGTCGGTGCAGAACCGGCCCTGAGGGACACTTCTGCTACGCCAACCCGTGCGAAACCGGGCACAACGCACCCTCGGGGACACTTCTGCTACGCCTGGCGAGCGGGCGGCCCGTCCGCGAGCGCGGCGACCACGGCAGCGACCTCGGCGGCGTCGGTGGTCTCCACGGGCTGTCCGTAGGCGCCGCTCGCGGCATCCGACTGTGGCAGCGCACGGGGAGCGCGCAGGTGCACCCGGCGCGCGCCGGTGGCGGCGACCACCTCCGCAACCTCGGCGGAGCGGATCCCTCCGGCCGGCACGACCAGCAACTCCCCCGCACTCCCGACGAGCGCTCGCAGGGCAGCCAGGTTGTCGCGCGCGGCTCCGGAACCCCCGGCGGTGAGGACGCCCGAGTAGCCCAGGTCGGCGAGCTCGGCGAGGCCGCGCGGCGCGTCGACGAGTGCATCGAAGCCCTTGTGGAAGACCAGCGGAATCGCGCCGGCGGCGGCGCGGACCCGGCGCAGCGTCGCCGCGTCCAGCTCACCCGAGCTCGTCAGCGCGCCCGTGGTGATCTCGAGTCGGGCGGCCGGACCCGCACGCTCCCGTTCCTGGGCGAGCGTGGCCAGCCACGCCACGTCCGCGAGCAGCACCTCGGCCTCGGAGGCGGAGTAGCAGAAGTCGCCGACCCGTGGCCGCACCAGCACCGTCACGGTCAGCGGACCTGCGCGGTCCAACGCGGCGGAGACGAGCCCGGCGCTGGGCGTCACGCCGCCGAGCTCAAGCGCGGAGCACAGCTCGACACGATCGGCACCACCCTCGCGCGCGGCGTGAACGCCGGCCACGTCGGCGACGCAGATCTCTACCGACGTCATCGTTTCCCTCCGGCTCGTGTCACGGCCGGCTCGCCGCTCGGCCGCGCCGCGACATCGTACGACGCGTCGGCCTCACCGTGGCGTCAGCGCCGGCACACCGCGGACCCAGGTGCGCCACGGCCGCAGGCGCTCGTCGAGCACCAGCAGGTCGGCGTCGTACCCGGCCGCGAGCCTGCCCTTGCGGTGGCCCACGCCGGCGATCGTGGCCGGCCGCGCGCTGAGCATCTCGATCACCTCCGGCACTGGCCATCCCAGGTCGAGGCACAGGTGGGCGAGCATGCCGTCGAGCCTGGTGGTGCTGCCGCCGAAGGCGGGTTGCCCGATCACCATGCCGACGCCGTCGCGCACCTCGCAGCGCACGGTCGCCAGGTCGTAGGTGTAGCCCTCGGGCATGCCCGCGCCCTCGGTCGCGTCCGAGACGGCGATCAGGCGGTCGCCGAGGCACCGGCGCGCGATCTCGAGCAGCTCGGGCGGCAGGTGCCTGCCGTCGGCGATCACCTCGGCCGTGAGGTCGGCGCTCGCGAGCGAGGCCTCGAGCAGCCCGGGCACCCGCCAGGGCCCCGACCGGGTGGTGGTCGACTGCCCGCTCCACAGGTGCGTCAGGTGCGTGGCACCCGCCTCGACGGCGGCACTCACCTCGGTCGGTCCGGCCTCGCTGTGCCCGATGGCCACGATCGCCCCCGCGGCAGCGAGACCGCGCACCGCCTCGATCGCGCCGGGCAGCTCGGGCGCCAGCGTGATCATCGCCGGTGACGCCGCCGCCAGGGTCGCGACGTCCGCGGGTGTGGGTGCCCGCAGCAGCGCCGGGTCGTGGGCGCCGCACTGGGCATGCGCGAGGACCGGGCCCTCGAGGTGGGTGCCGAGCAGCTCGGCGCCATCGGTGAGTGGGTGGTCGCGCCAGTCGTTGAGAGCGCCTGTGCGCGCTGCCATCGTCCCGACGGCGTCGCTCGCCAACGACGCGAATGTCGCCGTCACGCCCGCGCGCGCCAGGTGGCGGAGGATCCGCGGGATGGCCGAGTCGCGTTCCGGGTCCTCGCCCGGAGGGACGACGGCCTCCGCGCTCGCCCCACCCGCGCCGTGCAGGTGCAGGTCGACGAGGCCGGGGACGACCAGCCGCCCCTCGGCCTCGACGACCGCGGCACCTCGGCGGCGCACCGGCCGCGTGGTGACCTCGGCGATGGCGCCGCCCTCGATGACGACGGACCCGGGCTGCACCCGGCCATCGGCCATGAGCACGGCGGCACCGGCGATCACGGTGGTGCGCTGGGTCTCCGACACGCGTGGCTCCGATCCGAGCCGGTCGGTCAGGCGGTGGCGGGCAGCAGCCCCGCCGACGACGGCTCGAGGAACAGTGTGGCGTGCGGTGCCTCGCGCAGCTTCGTGGACGGGACCGCGGGGCTGATCTCCTGGGTCACGGTGGCGGCCACGGCGGCGGCCTTGCGCTGCTCAGGCGCGCACACCTGCACCGACGCCGCGGACAGCAGCGCCGGGATGGTCAGCGAGATCGCGGTGCGCGGGGTCGAGGCCTCGTCAGGGAAGTGACCTTCGCCCACCTGCTGCTGCACCGACTCGTCGGTGAGCGTGATGATCCTCGCCCAGCGGTCGTCGTCGAAGTCCGCGACGTGCGGCTCGTTGAACGCGAGGTGGCCGTTCTCACCGATCCCCATGCAGACGAGGTCGAGCGGCGCCTCGCGCAGCAGCGCCTCGTAGCGCGCGGCCTCGGCC